>CAYSRF010000033.1:0-8720 GCA_964433595.1 Hadarchaeota archaeon (SeqCode)
GTGACAGGTTCAGGATTATATCCTCATAGGCGACTCTTGGTTTCCATCTTCCCCGGAACGGATGCTTCCCTCTTCCCATGAAAATGCCAAGGGGTTCGACGGTGTAGCCGATCTCCACCCGCTCACCGTTAAGCACAGCGTATCCATACTTCTCCTTGTTGATTTCCCGAATTTTCTTCCTAGCCTCAGCCAACGCCTTTCGCTCCTCGCGTGGCATATTTTCCTTTTTGATTTTTTCCTGCTTAACCCAGCGTTGAATCTCCGAGAAATCGAAGTCTTCTATAGAGTGAGTTTCAACCCCTAGGGCCTTGGAGAAGTCTTTCACGAAGTTCCTGACGAAGACCGGGTCTTTCACGTAGTCAGTACCCAGTTTTTTAACCCACATCACCGCCATTTCTTCTTGATCTGGGGATAGCAAGACCTTCTTTTTTTTGTAGCGAATGGTGAAGCCTTTGGGTTCATAGGTTGGAATGAGAACCCCGTTGTGAATTAGTTGCTTTATTCTGGTGGGTTGTGGCATATGCATCGTTTTAAATAATTTTTTGTCGTTAAATATCATAGGGATAACCGCACGATTAAAAATCGATCTTATCCTTTGAGCTCGCCATCACGCCCACCACGTCCTCTTCGTCCCTAGCGCTTCGATCTTTCCGGGCGAGCTTGTCCACCATGAAATCTTCCGGCGACAGCACATAAGCCTCGAAGGGGTTCTCGGTCGCCTTGAATACCACCTTCGCAGGGTTTCCTCGTCCGAGTCCCGCTTTTCAAGAGATTGGGGGGCGTTTGAAAATATCCGTGGAATTAGATATCCCACTACAGTGCTGCGCGACTATAACCTGATTGCTCGCGTCGGACAAACCGAAACGCAGAGTCCACAGCCGTAGCATTTGATTGGGTCTAGGCGGGCGACCCTCCCGACGATACGGATCGCATCGTATGGGCAGTACCGCTCGCATAGCCCACACCCCGTACACCTCGACGCAATTACCTCAGGAGGTTTGGCTGTGGTACGGAAAGGCTGCTCGGGCAGGTGGCGAAGTGCGATGCCCTTGAAATCGTTGATCGAGTTGTAGCCCTTCGCGCGCATGAACTTAGCCACCTCATCTGCTATGAGCCCATAAATCTTGTACCCGCGGACTATCGCTGCAGTTGAGAGTTGCACCGCTGAGGCCCCAACCATGATGAACTCAACCACATCGCGCCCGTTGCTGATTCCGCCCGCTCCAATGACGGGTATCTTCACCGCGCGGCAGATGTCAGCCACGCATCGAACCGCAAGAGGCTTGATCGCAGGCCCCGAGAGCCAACCGTAGCCAGAGGTGCTTCCGAGCATGGGCATCGTGTTTTCTATGTCGATTGCCAAGCATGGCCCCAGCGTGTTTATCGCGACTATACCATCTGCCCCCGCGCCCTCCACCGCTCGCGCGAACTGGGTCACGTCAAGCACGTTCGGGCTGAGCTTCACGAACACCGGTATATCGACGACCTCCTTCGCGGCCTTCGTCACCTCGACCACCGGCGTCAGGTCGTTTCCGATGTGGTGAGTCGATAGCTCGATGGCATCCACGCCAGCCGCCTTGAGCTTGGGGACAACCACCCGGATCTCCTCGGCTTTGTAGCCCACGCTAGCTATCAACGGCAGCCTCGTTCGCTTCGCCTTCGCATACTCGTGGCGGAGCCATTGCTCGAGCGGCAGGTCGGTCCAGAGCTCGGCATTCAACAAGCTATCTTTGACCTTGATTATACAAGGGCGGGGCACATGGGCTGGAGAGACGCTTACCGTCTTCGCAACCAATCCGCCCGCGCCACCCTCGGCGGCTTTTACTAAAGCATCTCCGTCGCGCACCGTGGGGCCGGCTGCAGGCAAAATGGGGTTGCGGAATTTTAAGCCACATATCTCCACGGATAAATCGACCATCCCATCACCTCCGCTTTATCGCCTCGAGTTTCTGCCAGAGTTTTGCCGCCGACTTCCGCGCCACCTTCACCACCTCCGCCTCGTCAAGCATCTGCATTTTTCGCTCACGCGTCACGATCTTGCCCCCGACGATGACCGTTTCGACATCATCACCATCAACAGTGTTGACGATGTGCCCAACGACGCTTTCGGGACACACGGGCGTAGGCGCGGGCGCTGGATTTATGATAATTATATCCGCCAGCTTCCCGGACTCAATCGAACCTAGCTCGTTCCCCAGCCCGTAAAGCTCTGCCCCACGGATCGTCGCCATCTCGAGCGCCTCCATGGGTGAGATCGCGCGGGGATCGCGGAGGGCGACCTTGTGCAACAAGAAGGCGGCACGGAGGTTCTCAAACCCATCGAAAATGTATCCATCGTTGCCCAAACCCACAGGGATGCCCATTGTGAGCATTCGCACTATCGGCGCGACCCCGACTGCGTTGAGCATGTTACTCATGGGGTTGTGGGCAACCTTTGCTCCAGTCTTTTTGATGATCGCCAACTCATCATCGTTGATGTGCACGCAATTAGCGAGCACGACATCCTGCGCAAGCAGTCCTTCATCGTTTAACCGCTCGATTGTGCGCTTGCCGAACCGCCCTAAATTGTGATATAGGTCTGCCAGCCCCTCGGAGGTGTGGATGGTCACGGGCGCCTTGTAGCGACTCGCGAGCTCTCGGACGTAGTGGAAGAGCTCGTTGGAGACCGTGAAGGAAGCATGAATGCTGAACATCCCCCGCACCCGGTCCATGCGCTTCTTCTTGACTTTCTGGATGAATCGCTCGCTCTCCTTCGTACCCTTGGCTCCCTCGGCGTGGGTACGGCGCTCGGTCGCCTCAAACGATATGATGCCCCGCATACCTGATTGGTCGACCGCTGCAGCGATTCGATCCAGCACTCCGGTTATGGCATTCGGACCCGAAAAGGTGTCGGCAAACATGGTTGTGCCCGTCTTGATGAACTCAAGGCAGGAAATCAGAGCGCTAGCGTAAGCATCCTCGCGGGTCATCTCCTCTTCCATCGGCCACCAGACCTGCTGCAGGATCTGCGAGAAATCTGTGGGGGTCTCGATTTTCAACGGGGCGCCGCGCAGAAGCATGCCGTAGAGATGGGTGTGCGAGCAAATGAGACCGGGCATGACGATCTTGCCGCGGGCATCGATGATCTCTTCCGGCTTGCTCTTGATTTTTGCCTTGCCCCGCTTGACCGAGATGATGCGGCCGTCCTCGACTGCAATCGAACCATCTGCAATAATGCGACAATCTTTATCCATCGTGATAATCAAACCATTTTTAATCAACAGGTCAACCATCTAATCCCTGAGAACAACACGTCGGCTTGCATTTAACTTTAGCGGCGGGGAAGAGGTCACACCTTACAAGTGGCCTGCCGTGTTCCCCAAGACACTAACTCCCAGATTCATCGGCTAAGCGGATGCTCCCTTTTCTGGGTAACCCTCGTGATGGGATTCCCGGCAGGCCGTACCCACCTGTCCCACACCAGGGTTGGCTTCAGGGTCATGGTATTAGATGTTCCCACCAGTTACTCCCCGAAGGACCCAATTTTTGGCGTGTTTTTCGGTGAGCCTGCTCTAGTGTTCCCGCAGTGATGCACCGGCGCTCATGGATCACGCCAGCTCTCGATTCCCGCGGATTGTTCCTTCATCGCAGTTTAAGATTGGTTTTTTATGAAGTAAAAGCATTACCTTTGTAGGTCAAGCTCAAACGCCGCAACCGGGTGCTCGAGCTCGAATCCTAGGATGACCTCTGGATGTATTTCACCAACAATGCCCAAGCTCTTACCATCAGAGACAAACTCAGCCGCTCGACCTTCTAAGAAGCTGGGGTGTTCGATGGGACGGATCTCGTGGGTAATGCCTAACTCTCGAAGCAAGGCCTCCGCAACGGCTTTGAGATAGGTGAATCCTGCTTCCTCACCTATCACCATCGCTGCGGCACGGCGCACGCCTCTAGCACTAGTTTCAGCCTGCTCGTCAAGCACCACGACATCACCCACCTCAAACACGCGCTGCGGCAACGGGTTGCGTCGGTTCGCTTGCAGCACCGAGAGCAAGCAGGGGAGTAGCGAGTTCCTGATGATTGTGTACTCCTCCGACACCGGATTCGCGATCTCCGCAGCCTCGCCCCCCACGCGCATGAGCTCGAAATTCGTTTGTGGGTTGGTGAGCGTGTAAGTCATGACCTCCATGAATCCCAGCCCCGTCAAAACTCGCCTGACCCGCTCGCTGAGTCGCTCGACCGGTACCCGCTCGCCCGTGGTCACCACTTGGGGCAGAGTGGGCTCGAGCCGGTCGTAGCCGTAGCCTATGGCTATATCTTCGATGAGGTCAACCTCGTGCATTAGGTCGCCTCGGTAGGACGGGGCCAGTAGCGTCAGGATTTCACCTTTGATGTTTGCAACGTCGTAGCGCATTCTTTTTGCAATCTTGGCAATTTCCTTAGGTTTCAGGTTGAGGCCTATGAACTCGTTTGTGGCGCGCGTGCTCAGGCGGTGTCGGCTGGGGCGGAGGTCGGGCGTTCGAACGCGCCTACTCGGATACTTAACCACGACCGACTGAAGCCCAAAACCCCGCTCCGCCAGTCCGGTCATCAAGATCGTTAGGGATTGGTTCACTACGCGCTCGTCCTCGCCAGTGACATCAATGAAGAGTCGTTTTGTGTTGCTCGTCACACGCGTCTCTTCGCTGTTGATGATCGGGGGCATGGAAAGCACCACACCTTGAGAGTCGATTAGCAGTGGGTAGCGGGGCCACTCTTGCATGATCGAGCCATACTCGATGCCTTTCGGGTGTTCGCGTAGGATTTGGGCCGGGGTAAGCTCTTGACTAGAATCAAGCGGAACAAAGCGAATACCATCAGGCAGCGTGGTGGTGTAGCGCACGGGCGGCTTGATGGTGTCGAGATCATAGACGCCTATCGATCCCTTCCGGCGGTTCCTGCAGAGGGACGCATGCAGCTTCTCCTGGACCTGCATGAGCGCGGCGACCACCTCGTCAGTCAATTTTACCTTAACCACCACACCCGCGGCGATGAAGGGTCGGATGGGCTTGACGCTTTGATCCACTTCAACCGTTATTCTTGACGCGCTCAGCTCGTAGCGAGGTAAACCCGTCTCAACGCCCAAGAAACCCCTCAGTGCCCGTGCTACCCCTTCGGGACTAAGCAGGTCCGGACGGTTGTGCGCAACCTCAAGCTTGAGTTCGTCGCCCGCTGCTTCGGCTTCCATCCCCAGCAGGCCTAGGCGCTTACACAGACGCTTCGGCTCGATTCGCCTGCCGAGCAGCCTGCAGAGGTCACGGTAGCTCACAGCGATTGTTGGCATTATTTAACCCCCACTCCCTCGAACGTTGGTCTAGCAATGTTAGGCTGAGCTTTGTTTCCGGTGTAAACAAAGCTCGAAATCCACTGGAGGTCGTTGTTGAAGAGGTCTCTGATATCTTCTAGTCCTAGCCTAGCCATGATTAGTCTGCTCAGCCCGACGCCCCAAGCAAGCACGGGATAACGGATGCCGAGTGGGCGAAGTAGCTCGGGTCTAAAGATCCCAGCCCCTAGAATCTCTAGCCACTCTCGCTTTCCCTCGTGATACACATGAGCTTGTGCTGAAGGCTCTGTATAAGGAAAGTACGAGGGCATAAACCTTATTTTTTTGAACCCAAGCTTTGTCACAATCTGTTTTAGGTACCCCAACATGTCGCGCAACGTCAGGCCCGGGTCCATCACTATGCCTTCGGCTTGGTAGAACTCCGCGAGATGTTTGTAATCTATTTTCTCATGCCGGTACACCCTGTCTATGCAGAAGACCTTCACCGGAGGCTCCGGATGCGAAGCCAAGTAGCGAACGGTCGCGGCGGTCGTCTGCGAGCACAGCACGGGTTTTCGGCTGATATTGACGTTGAACTTGTAGCCCCAACCCGTCGACCCTGCGACACCCCGTTCGTGCGCGGCGGCCACCCGCTTGACCAACGCAGGTGGAGGCAGTTTAGTCCGCTCCGGCTTCGAGAGCGAGAGGCTGTCGTGGATTTCGCGAGCGGGATGATCTTGAGCTTGAAAGAGGGCATCGAAGTTCCAAAACTCTGACTCGACCATGTTACTTTTGATCTCGACGAACCCCATCTCGAGCAAGATCTCGCGGAGCTCGTCGATGACCTGTTGCTGGGGGTGAACCTTTCCTGGATGAGCCGGGGTCACCGGGGCTACCACATCGTAACGCCTGAACTTTACCTCCTGCCAACGCCTGCTCACGAGCAGCTCGTGGGTCAGCTCGCTCACCTCCTCGACAAGCTCGACACCGAGCGCGAGGGCTTGATTTCCGAGATCGGTCAGCTCCAGCTTCCGCCGAGCTTCCTCTTCGATGTCCACTAGCTTGCGCTCGATCAGCATGTTGAGGGCCTCTTTCAAGTCTGCTGGAATCTCATCGACAAGATGCTCGTGAGCCGCTAATCGCTCAAGCAGCACCTCATCCGTGAACTTTTGTGAAATTGCCGCTCCGCCCTGCTCAGTTATAGCCAGAACGGTTTTGCCCTCTTGCTTGAGAAATTCGGCCCAGCCCTTGCGCTTGAGCCACGCTAAGGCTATTTGCACTCGTTCTCTCTTCAGGGCCGCGCGGGCAGCCACCCCATCCACGGGTTCTGGGCTGCGGCTAGCGAGCGCCACCAGCATGCGTCGTTCCGGCAGGCCGTCGCGCGCGTACTCTAAACCCTCTTGAGTTAGTGCTGCGGTTGAAAACTTCTCTTCGCGCATTTCAGCCAAGCTGTGTTTGATGAGAGCAAGAGTCGCTCGCATCACCGTGGCTTGATCAAGCCCCGCCTGCTTGGCGATGTCTGTGACTTCGGCCTTCCCCTCGAGCCGCTGGAGGGTGAATAGGACTTTTTTCTCGTGAGAGGTCAGGGCATCGATGATCGCACGAAGATTCAAGGTTTTCGACCCCAGAAACACAAAGCGATGCCAAGTTAAAAGAATACTGTGAATAGGTTTCTCAGGGTGTAACTTTTGCCAACCACGACTTCTTCAGACATTTGCGACGTCCCCAGAATAGATATAGCAGTCCTTAACTATGTGCCATCAACTTTTGTACAGGATGGAAAATCCTAATAAAGCCAATCCAACTATCGAAAGGATGATAGCATAATTCATTGCGGGCGCCAGAATGTCCCTTATTGTATCGAGCACCATCTCAACGGTTAGAAATGACGGCAAATCTGCGGTTGCGAGTTCGGCCGAGGCAAAGTTTAGCGCCACGACGCTCAGCCCATAAGAAATCACACCGCCCGCAAGGGCCGAGGCTCCTAAGGCCCTGGATATCGATTTCAGCCTGCGGGAGATCAAGATGATGAGCAGGATGAGGACTACAGCCACGGCCAACATCAGGTCGGAGACGAGGTAGAAATAACTCACGATCATCCTTGGCTGATTCAAATCCTCTTCTTTGATATCAGCACTCTCTACTATGTCGACCTCATCGGGCAGGAGGTTGTCGAGTTCACTGTAGGCATTGGTCAGATAGGCCTCCTTTTCATTTTCCGGCGCATTTTCGAGTTCGGGTGGAAGGGATTCTTGCAAAGCTACTTTGATGTTTTCCTTGAGCGCTATCGTTGATACCTTCAGCTCCAGCTCATCGGTTTTCGCTTTAAGATAGGGGAGAAAACTATGGATCAACCCATGAGCCTGCTCCTTCATCCATTCCTCTTTAAGGGACTCTTCTACGATCTCGGCCAGCCATGGGTCCTCTATCTGATCGATCACCTCCTCCTTTGCTATAGAGTATAAGTTTCGATCCTCCAGCTCCTGCTCGATGAACTCCGGATTTAGTATCGTATCCTTAGCTGTAGTCGTATAGACGATCCCGATCAGGCTTATTGTCAAAAGAAATGTGAATAATCCCACGAAAAGTTTCCCGATAAGTCCCAATTTAATTCACCAATCTGGTGAGCCTCTCACCGTATATATATAGTGCTAGGAACTTGGAGTACCATTGGGAAAAATTTCCGTGAAACGCTCCCCGAGGAGAGGCAGTGAGGGAGTAACACGAAGAAAAAGTGGAAGCCTCTTGCTGGAAGCCCACGCTCTTCGGGTGTGGGAGTGGTCACGCGTGTTTTTTGTTCATCTGAAATGCTCATAACCACGATCTGGCAACGCTCGTGTCTTTCCCTTCACCTGAATAAAAACTCCCTTACCCTTGGCTACACATCCGATCATAGTTGCCGTGGTGCCCACGTGTTTAAGCGCTCGCCGGACTTTTTCCCAACCTCGTGGGCGGACTGTGAAGAGGAGCTCGAAATCCTCTCCCCCGAAGAGCACGAAATCGTCGACCCCGAACCCATGACGAGCCGCAAAACGTCTGACGATGGGGTGTTCTGGTAATCGTTCGCGCTCTATGATCAGTTTGACCTTGCTCTCCCTCGTGAGCTGCCAGAGGTTCGCTGCAAGCCCATCGGTCACATCTATCGCCGAGGTGACGAAGCCACTCCGCGCCAAAGCTCTACCCTCCTGCACGCGCGCTCTTGGTTCGAGCTGGACTCTAACTAGCGCACGATAGCTCTTGACCGGAAGCCGCTTAAGCAGGAGCTTCAAACCCGCCGCGGCCGCTCCAAGTCTGCCCGTTATTGCGATAAGGTCACCAACCCTCGCTCCGGAGCGCGTCAAGAACTCCCGCCTGTGGGCCACGCCGAAGGCCATCCCCGATATGACTATCTCTTCGCTCTCGTCCAAGTCTCCACCAACAACGTAAGTGCCGTGTTCGC
>CAYSRF010000034.1:0-8579 GCA_964433595.1 Hadarchaeota archaeon (SeqCode)
GGAACCTCACTCATGGTCATGGCAATATATGCAATTCCCGGCTCGGTAGCGCATTACCTGCTGGGCCACGTTGATATTGCCCTGCTGGTCCCTATCGCTCTTGGCTCGGTCCTCGGGGCACAGCTTGGCGCGAGGCTTGCTGTGAGGACAAAGGAGAGGAAGTTGAAACTCTCATTTTCGATTTTTCTGTTTGCGGTCGCCTCGTATATGGCGGTGTCTGAGCTCTTGAGTTAGGATGGTTAGTCCGGTGGCGATTTGATTTGCACTTCGAGGTGGCCGAGTTCCTTACCCAGCTCGAGTAAAGCCCAAGCCCAAATTAAGCACTCGAAGCTCTTTATGAGGTCTCCTTGTTTCAGAAAGTGTTCGGAATCTCCGCGATAAGCCTTGATGTTCGAAAACATTTTCTTGCCCTGCTCGTTTCGGGCTCTCGCCGGTGATAAAGCACCATCGAGTTTAGCGGTCCACTTCTTGATTTCCTCAATCAGTTTGGCATCGAGCGTCATCTGATTACATCCTCAGAAGCTCCAGCGAACACGCGGAGTGCTTCTGCCTCCACGAAGTGAAGCTTTCCCGGCACAATCAACACATGCGGTGGTGACCCAAAATCCAATTTCTGAAGCCTCCCCACTTTATCGGCTTTGACGATAGCACCATCTGAGCCAGCTCGCGCCACGACTACGACAAGTGTATACGGGGTGAAGACATTTTTTTGCAACTTTTTCTCAAGCTCAAGCATGATCTCGATTGCCTCGTTGGCAGTCATCGCCCGCCCCTCTTCAGCTCGGATGTCGAGCAGGAGCAGCGTGTGAAGCCCTCGACCGCGATTTTCGACCAGTACTTCGTAGGGCGTCTGCGATGGGTTGTCAGGGAATGGAACCGTAGCCGTGCGCCCGAACTTGTAGCTCTGCAACCCTGCCAGTCCAGCCGCAGCTGAGGCGATCGATGCGGCATGAATAATTTTTGTTTCGATGCCAGCTTTGGCGGCTCGCAGGCGCAGATCGATGTGCGTGGTTGCCACCATCGGGTCGCCTGGGACGAGTAATACCACCTTGCTTGTCTTAGCAGCTTTAAGAATTTCGTCAGGCTTTTGTTCAACGGTTTTTCGATCAACAACGTGAATTGGCCTGCCAATTTTTCGTTCCAATTCCTTTAAGTTGAGCTCGGGTACGAGGCCTGTGTAGAACTCAGCGTAGGCGACATCAGCTTCTTTTGCCACCTGCAGTCCCTGAAGCGATATCCCTTCGCCGTGCAAGCCAAGGCCGATGAAGAATAGCATAGTATCGTAAACACTTAATTTGGGCGAGTGATATATTCGTTCGGGGCCCGTGGCTCAGTCTGGTAGGTGTCCCTCGAGGACAGCCAAAAGCAATCGGCTCTTAGCAGTTAAACTGGGAGCCAACCGATCGGTCGGGGGTTCGAATCCCTCCGGGCCCGCTACTCAAAAACCCAGAGTTTGGAGCGGTACAAGTAAACTCAATCGAGTCGCACGATCTTAATTTTTTTCAAGTCGCAAACGCCGAGTTTTGCCTCTTGGGCGAGTTTTAGGTGTTCTACGGTCGAGGGGTCAATCCCAAGGGTGGTGGCTCCCACGGCATCGGCCGCGACCGGATCGTTTGAGAAAATCATCACCCCAAACCGCTTTTGTTCACCACCCAGCTCCGAGCTTAAACTGAGCCGCCCGTCGATTACCGCTAAGTCAGGGCGCTTGTAGCGGTTGATGTCGACGATGCTCTCCTCGACGCCCAGCCTGTGAAACCTGCCCTTATCTCGATCGATAGTGGCGCCGAGCATGTTCTTTAGCGAGAGTGTTATGCGGGCTATTGAATGCCGTTTCAAAACAGCCGCCGAGATCAAATAGGCACCCTTAAAAACCAATGGAAACTTGAACTGCTTTAGCACGGCCGCCTCTGCTTTTTCCAAAACCTCGAACTCCCCAGAATTCAAGTCAACGAGCTTCACTCCGTGACGATCGGCTAACTCAGCGTAACCCTGATTCCGATAGATGGTGCGGGTATCCCCAAACCCTGTGCCCTCGGCGACAATCAGTTGATTATCGTCTTTGAAAAAATTCACTAGAGCTTCGACGGTGTCGACGGGGGTTATTACGGGGTATGGACGATCAGCGATGAGGTTGGGCTTTATCACCACTTTCCTGCGGTGAACTTCAACACCCAGCGAGCGCAAGCCCCTTGGCACCATCGTGGCGGGGTCGTTTCCTTTCACAACAACTACTTTCGACATGTCCTGCACGCTCATTTCATTATAACTTAAGTGGTTCATTGAAAAATAAGGTTAGAGCTAAGGTTAGAGATAAGCAAGAAAGAGTGGAGCTTGCGAAAAGGCTGACGGAGATCGACCCGAGACTCGTGGCCGCGTTTGAGGGAGAAGTCATCGATCCATACGAGACAACGCTTGCGAGGTTGAAATCTGCCAAGCTGAGCTTAAAATGGCCACTCAGGGAGCGATACGACCCGCTCGGAAGAGATTAAAGATTCGCATACTTGCTCAAGCCGAGTTTCTTTAGCTTCTCCGGGGTCGGCTTGTCGTCCTTCCACCCGCGCAGGGCATAGTACTCGTCGAGTATCGGCTCCAGCTTGACTACACGACCTTTGGACGGACCTTCAGGCATCGATTCTTTGAGCAAACGTTTGGGCAGCGTGTCATCCTTGCGCCCAAAGCCCTCGCGGTTGATGAAGAGCCGCTCGAGGGTGTAGATGCGATCACCAGCTTTCAACAGCTCATCGGACGACCAACCCCACCCAGTTATCGCGTTGAGCATCTCCACGATTTCAGGCACCCAAATGGCAAAGGTCGCAAATTTACAAAAGGTGGCCGAATCACAGATAGCAAATAGATCTTGAAGCATCTTCATCCATTGCGCCTTCCCTCCAGTGGCGAAGCGGTCGAACTGCTGGGGCACGCCGAAAATTTCTGGGCCCATCATATAGGCTGGGGGGTGGCAGTCACCGCTATTTGAGGTCGCGCACGCCAGCCCGTATCCCTGAGCACCACGCGGGTCATATCCAGACAGTTCAAGCCCCTTCACGTGCATCGCCAACTCGGGAGCGCCGTATTTTTCCGCGAGGCGCCTCGCCCCGAGAGCGATGTCGTCTCCGAATCCTAGACGATATGCCGTCCTCCAAGTGAGCTCGACAATCGCTTGGGGATTGCCGAACTTCAGCTCGAGCCCGCCCAGCTTCTCCTTCGAGATCTTCCCGCGCTCACTCAGCTCCATTGCACATCCCACGGTGTTGCCGTAAGAGATGGGATCCATACCCAGCTCATCGCAGAGGTTGCTGGCTTTGGCTATAGTGTTTAAGTCATCGATGTAGCACTGGGGCCCAAGCGCCCATATCGCCTCGTATTCGAGTCCCTCGCCCTCAACTTGATAGGGTGCTTGAATGATGCGGATTACGCGACGGCATGCAATCGGGCACTCCCAGCATGCCTTACCCTTCACCAATACCGTCTTCGCAATGGTTTCACCATTGATTTTTTCCGCGGCCGGGAAAACGCCCGTCTGGAAGTTTCGAGTGGGGAGAAGTCCGTACTCGTTGATGGCATTGACCGCAAAAGCTGTTCCATAAGTAGGCAGGAATTGCCCCGTGATTCGGTTTTCTCGAAACATCTTCAACACTTTCTGGACGGCTTCTTTGAGTTTCTTCTTGTCTGCGACTGGTAGTTTTTTGGTTCCACGCACGGCGATTGCCTTGAGCTGTTTCGACCCCATCACGGCCCCAGCCGCGGTCCTGCCAGCCGCGCGATGTTTGTCGTTGATGATTGCGGCGCACATCACTAGGTTTTCCCCTGCGGGGCCGATCGAGGCGATTTTGGCATCCGAGTCCCCGAGCTCCTTACGGATGCCATCCTCAGTGCCCCAAGTGCCTTTGCCCCAATACCGCCCGGCAGATCGGATCTCCGCCTCTCCTTCGCGTATCCACAGGTAAACGGGCTCAGCCGCTTTGCCCTCGATGATTATACCATCGTAACCCGCGAACCTGAGCTCCGGGCCGAAGGTGCCGCCACAGTTGCTGTCCCCAATGCCTCCCGTCTGGGGGGATTTGGTGATCACGTGAAACCTACCGCTCGTGGGGAACGCCGTACCCGTGGCAGGGCCCGTCATAAAGAGCAGCTTGTTTCCGTTCCCAAGGGGGTCAGTGCCGGGTTTGAGTTCTTCGATGAGGATTTTAACTCCCAAGCCGCGACCACCGATGAACAATTTGACCTCGTCCTCGTCCACGAACTCGTCGCGCATCGAGCCGGAGGAGAGATCGGCACGCAAGAGCTTCAGCTTCAAACCCTAGCCTCCGGAGGAGAGGTCATCGGTCGGTTTTAAGTAAGTTTGGGTGGGTGAATTTAATACCGAGTGCAGTCCCCTTCGTTCACGGAGGGGATGAAAGCTGATTCCACCCCCTTTATAAGGTTTATAAATTACTTTCACCGACCTCTCTCCCAAAGGCGTTTGAATATTCTTGACGATTCAGCACTAGGTACCAAGATGACCACCTTAGAAACTCAATTAAACCGAATTCCAAATTCGGCTAGAATCAAATTCAATGGTCACCAATCTACATTAATTTTGCAACTTAAACGAAAAACTGGTTTTACTTGGAAAAATATAGCTGAACTTTTTAGTGTATCAGAACACACAATCAGGTATGATTGGAAGAAAGAGAAATACTTGCTCCCGTGTTGTGTGGTAAAGAAAATCTCTGAATTATTGGGACTTGAAGAAGCCCAGATCATGCGACACATATGTGAGATCAAACCAGCCAACTGGGGTAGAATCAAAGGTGGTAAGAATTCAGTTGGAAGAAATTGTAAGAAGATAAACTTCCCCCCTAGGGATGAGAAGTTAGCGGAATTTGTTGGTATAATGCTTGGTGATGGGAACATATTTTCAAAAGTATATCCCGATACCATTATTAATCTCATAAAAGTGGCAGGAAATCCAAAAACAGAAAGATCATACCTCTTACACTTCATAAAACCTTTAATTGAATCGCTTTTTAACCTAAAAGTCAGTGTTTACATGAACAAAAAGGGCAACGAAATGTTTCTCGCTGTGCATGGGAAGAATGTTGTTAAATTTGTGGAAGAGATAGGACTCCCCCGTGGGAATAAAATAAAAAATAGGATTCCAATCCCGAGTTGGATTTTTGAAAATAATCATTATCTCAAAGCATGCATCAGAGGACTTATCGATACGGATGGTTCGATATACCCATTAAAACCACATTACCCCAATCTGCTTCAAATATGCTTCAAGAATAGGAACCAAAAATTGTTAGAAGATGCGAGAACTGCTTTTCAAAAGCTAGGGTATCATCCGTCGAAAATAACTTGGAATAAAATTTACCTTACACAGCAAGCAGAGATTGACAGGTATGTAACGGAGATAGGTTTTAGCAATCCACATCACTTGAGGAGGTACCTTATAGTTCGATCAACTTTTCCAACTGGGAGAAATGCCACGTTTTTTAATCGGTAAAAACAACAAATCAACGGTAGCCCCGTGGGGTAGGCCAGTAGTGAAACTGGGCCCAATGGTCAGGGTTTAACTCCCCCATAAAATCCTTCGGGCCTTTGGAGCCCGAGACTCCGGTTCGAATCCGGACGGGGCTACCTCCTCGTTTAAATCACGGCCACGGCCACACTCTAAATATAGGCGCCGCGAACTTAAAATGTGAGCCAGATGAATCTACGCGCTCTCCCTAAACCCCAGCTAGTGGCCGATATAGCGTTCGGCATAGCCTTGGCTGTGCTATATGTTGGCTTCAGCTTGACCCTAAAGGATATCCAGTCGGAGGTTAACGCTTTATTCCTCGCGAGCTACGCGCTCCTCGGCCTCGGTGTTTTAGTGTTCTACTTGGTTTTCGCGGCGAATTCCAAGCTTGCGTTTCTCCTTCACGTTTGGATATTCCCGCTATTTAGCACTTTAAACCTCTTCCTGAGGTGGATGCCGGGCGCGATTGTTAGCGTCATAGATGTTCATGCACTGTCCGGCCTCATTCTTGTTTACGTCTTACTTCTGTTCACATTCTTTGTCGTCCAGTCCACTCTGCGCACCCGGGTGCCTGAGCGGCCTGTTGGATAGCAAATCCAAATTTCTTACAATAAAGCAAACCTAATTTAAGAAGAATAAAACATTATTCTCGGTAGCCCCGTGGGGTAGACCAACAACGTTGGGCCCAATGGTCAATCCTGGCGGACATCGTTAAGACCGCAATCTGGATCCGTCGACCCCGGTTCGAAATTGGCTCAGCCGACGAGGTTCCGGGCGGGGCTATCGCTCTAAATCTCAACGACGATTGCCGTGTTAGTATCGACGACGCCTTTAATCTTGTGAATTCCCTTGACGACGGTGTTAGTCAGGCTGCCGAGATCTTTGGCCTCAACGAACACAACGATATCGTATGGGCCGGTGACCACGCGCACCGATTTCACCCCTTGAAGTCCCTCGAGATCCTTCGCGACCTGTCTAACTTTACCTATCGCAGCAGTTATCAAAATATACGCTTGTACCAATTGCTCACCTCATCTTTCCTTTTGGGGCAACGTTTAAAAATTTACCTAAAAAAGCATCACAACGAACGCAAGTAGGGGCATCTCGATCGCCGCCCAAATCACAGGTTTCCACGAGAAAACTTTCTCTCCGTCAAAGGGTGGGATAGGTAATAAATTGAAAAATGCTAACCAGAGGTTAATACGCACGCCCCAAAATCCAATCTCACTAACCACTCCTGGCAAATACATTAGGGGAAAAAAGCAGCCAGCAATTGCGATGTTCGTGGCCGGTCCTGCCAACCCGATTAACCCGCTCTGGCGGCGGGTGAAAAATGGCGACAAAATCACGACCGCACCGGGGGCCGCGAAAATAAATCCGCCTCCAGAGGCCAGTCCGATTAAGAGCGCAAATGCCAAGCCGAGCGTCCACATCCGGTAGACCGCGAAGTAGCCATATCGATTAGCAACATACTTGTGGGCGAGTTCATGAGCGATAAACCCGAGGGCCAAAGGTATCGATATCGCAGCAAAACGAGACCCCACACCTTCAAGGGGAAGAAATCCAATCCCTGAAACAGCAACCGCGAGCACAAGAACGGAGATTAAGATATGGCGCAGCTCGGTCTCGGTAAAACGGACCATCTAGTTCACGTTGACTCTTTGATGGTAAGTTCTCGCTTGAGGATCAGCTCGGCCGACCGAATGACTGAACCGCCGGCACCTATGGCCCTGGCGACTTGCTCCTTCGGCACATAGACGACGAGCCCTTCTCCCTGCTCCTCTACTTTGTCTATTGAAACGTTCAGCATTTGCTTCAGTTTTTCGATCATCTGTGCTTCCACTTTCCCCGCTCCACGTGAAATTTTCGCCGCCTCTTAAAAAGGTTTGCTAAAATCAATATCTCTGCGAGCGAGATCAAGCCGACCAAAATCACCGCAGGCAAAATTGAGAGCAACATCTTAACCACCAACCTCGTATTCCACGCTCAACCTCCAACTTCCAGAGAGTCCCTTGCTCAGTCTTTCGTAAATGCCCGGCACATGTCCAGCGCCCACCACACATGCCACTTTACCTGTGCTCGTGGATAGAAGCATCGCTACCCTCGAGGCCATGTAAGCATCGCGCTCCCCGATCAACACCTGGTAGGCGGTTGGCGAGGCCCGCTTCAACTCCTGAAGCAAGTAAGCGACAATTTGGTCGTCGGTGAGCCGCTCGAGTTCCACACGCTTTCCAAATGGTAGAAGGCCCAGCAAGAGCTCTGCAAACAGCCTCACACGTTCCCGCCAAGACATGCGATCGATGAGCCGCTGCAGGGTTATGCTGATGTCTTGATCGATCAGCTCCACCCGCGCGCCGACCTCTTGGGCGTGTTTGATTGCGACTAACATCTCCTCGCCAGCTGGCATGCCCGTCTGACGCGAGAACTTGTTTTGGAGGAGGTAGAGCAGGCCGTTGAGCAGGAATAGCTTGACCCCCCCAGCGCGCACGGCCTCAAGCATGCTTGGCCGTTTGAAGCCCCGAGTGAGCGCTAGGTAGCGGGTGGAACAGAGCTCCACAGCAACAACCTCCGGCCTCTCCCCCGCGATGACTTCTTTTACCTCTACCGCGCTCTTCGGTAGAATATGCGCGACGCCGATTAGGAAGAGACGGTTATCTAGCTTTTTTAGCATCCTTGGTCCCCCAGACCCGATAAGTGAGAAGGATGTGTTTTTCAATTTTTTTGATTTTCAGAAGTTTGAGCTTTATGCCATTTCGGACCTCGGCGAACCCAGCACCCCCGACCAAGGACTTCGCTTTCGCTCCACCCACTATCCAGGGCGCTACGGCCACGCGCACCTCGTCGACTAACCCCTGCTTGAGCATTCCCCAGTTGATGGTCGAACCTCCCTCAAGCAAGAGCCTGCGCACCCCCAGTGAGCGAAGTCGCTTAAGCAACCCACGCAGGTCCACCTCCTTATTGCCGACCATGATGACCTCAGCTCCAGTCGCGCGCAGTTCTTTAAGTTTTTGCTTGGGGGCCCGCTTGGACACGGCGATAATGGTCTTAGCTGAACCGTCAAGAACTCGGGCAT
>CAYSRF010000035.1:0-8476 GCA_964433595.1 Hadarchaeota archaeon (SeqCode)
GATGGGCAAGGCAGAGAAACCTGTTGAGAAAAAAGGCTGCATATGCATGACATGCGAAGTATGGAAAGAGAACAAACTTTCTGGAGGATATTTCTGCGACTCGGGGAAGGCCCCATAAGTTAGCCGAGCCTATCCCTTTTTATTTTTTTAGCCTCAACGCAAACTCGTAGGTGCTTTCCACAAGATCTTTTATCGAATTCTCAAGTGCTTCGTTTTTCTTCATGCGCTCTAAATCCTGATCGGTCAGTTCATCGCTGGGGCCGACGAAGTAGCAGATCGCATTAGCCGGCAAGTGGAATCCCATAAAATTCAGCGTGGACATCAATGTACCTGCTGACCTTTGATATCCATCTTCATGACCTATTACTACAACCCCAGCTACCTTGTCCTTTAACATTTTCACCCCGAAGACACTATCCATGTTTTCGATACAGTTCATTCGCTCGATCAGACATTGCATGAGGGCACAGTAGTTGCCCCATCTGATGGGGGTGGCGAATATCACAATGTCGGATCTGAAAATTGCTTCGTACACCTGCAGCATCTGGTCGCTGGGCTCTTCTTCCATACGTCTGCAGGGATAATAACATTCTCTTGGCCCAAGCGAGTAATGACCTCCACAGTAAAATATTCTGAGTTCGTTCAAGTCGATTAATTCGGTTTCCGCACCCTTCTTTTGGAGCTGGTCGAGGACTCTTTTCAAGATCGTCTTGCTGCTGCTTTCGCCAGCCAGTTTAATCCTGGGAGAAGTGGAGATCCCCAAAGCTTTTATTTTCACACTTTTCGAGCCATTCAAGAATATCACAAATAGTATACTACCTTAATGTTATTTCAAAGTTAATGCGCTCCCTTCAAACGGCCGATAGACCCTAGAGTTTAAAAAAATAAGGTGGGGTAATCGACCTGTTCTCTGACTACATCACCCCATACGTCGGATCCTCACGCTGTTTGATCGCGATTATCTCGTCTAACACCGCTAGCTCGTCTCCTGAGAGCAGGTCCCCCAACTCCCGCTTCAGTATGAGCACATGGTCCCCGGGCACATCGACATATAAAACATCACCCTCCCGCAGGTTGCGCCCGACCACCCCACCCTCGATCGAGACCGCGAGCTCGTCTCCCAGCTTCGCCTCCTGTAACGGTCGCTTCTCCTTTTGCAACTCGCGAATCGTACCCACCGAGCGCCCGTCCTTGCGCATGAGCGGGTACTTGGGCTTCAGCACCCCCCCCAATACGTCAACCCCCACGATTGCCGGATGGCTCCGCCTGAACACATAGCCAGGCTTGAGCACGAACTTCCCGGGCCTGAAGTAACCCTCGAGCCGCTTCGCCCGTATCTCCTCACGGTGCTGTTTCGCCCAGTCCTTGTAACCCTCCAAAAGCCTGTAGATGACCTCATCGTGCAACACGGACACCCCCTCGCGCTCCGCCTCCTGCTGGGCATCCGGCAGGATTTTCACGTTAAAAGCGAGCACCACTCCGAGCAAGGGATCGCTCTTCACCACGCCCGCCGCCTCGACCACATCGCGCCGCGAAACATCGCCAACGTCTGCGCGGCGGATCGGTACCCCATTGGCCTGAAGCTGCCCCTCGAGCGCCTCAAGCGAGCCCAACGCGTCCGCCTTAAGCACGACCCCATTGATATCCGTGCTTATCCGAATGCGCTCCATCTCTTGCTGGAGCTCCTGCCAAAGCTTCTCCGCCTCCGAAGAATCCTTGATCGCCCACAGCGGGGCACCTGCGATGACCCCCTCGAGATCGGGTGCCGCTACTTTGACCCCGGCCGCCGCGGACACGCACTCGACGGACTTGAACCTATCTTCGGGGTCGCGGATCTCGTCGAGCGGTTTCGGCTGGAGCAGGGCTCGGACCTTAGAGGTGATCACTTTATCGAGCCCTCCAACGGCAAAGGTGTCCCCCCGTGCAAGCGTGCCATCGTACACAATGATATCTATGGCCTTCCCCAACCCGACCTCCTCCTTCACCTCGAGCACCGTCCCCCGCGCTGGGCCCGTCACCTCGACCATCAACTCTCTCTCAAGAAATCGCTGCGCCAACCCGGCGAGCACCGTGAGCATCTCGGGCACCCCCTCACCCGTCTTGGCGCTCGTGGGCACTATGCTCACCTGCATACGGAAATCGCTCACCCGGTCAAAGCGCTCGGCCTCGAAGCCCAGCTCGTGGAGTTTGCCGACCAGCTCGTAGATCTTGTCGTCGAGCGCGCGCTGCACCTCGGAGCGCTGGCGGGCGAACGAGTCAAGAAAGCATACCTTGGGCGATGGCTGCCACCCCGGTAGGAGGTCGATTTTGTTGGCGACGAGCATGAAGGGGGTTTTGTACGATTTCAAAATCGTCAGCGACTCAAGCGTCTGGGGCATGAAGCCTTCGTTTATGTCGACGACCAAAGCAGCGAGGTCGGCGAGCGCCCCCCCGCGGCGGCGCAGGTTAGTAAAGGCCTCGTGCCCGGGGGTGTCAATGAAGAGCAGCCCGGGAAGCGTCATTTTTATCTTAAACTTTTCGAGCAGGCCACCACAAATCTGTTTGATGGTTTCCGCTGGAACCTCGGTTGCCCCTATGTGCTGAGAAATTCCACCTGCCTCTCTAGCCGCGACTGCCGTGCCCCTGATGCCGTCTAACAACAAGGTCTTACCGTGATCGACGTGCCCAAGCACCGAAATTATGGGCTGGCGGACCTTTCTCCCGACCATCTTCATCGCCTCGTTTTTAACATGCGCTTGCTTTTGATTTAAACTGGGGCGCTTTGATGCACTCATTTTGAAAAAGACTAATTCTCGGGGCTAAAAGGCTACAGAATAGGGGAATATTGGTCAAACGAACTCAGAAGGTATTTAAAGAATGCCAAGGCTTACTAATGTGTTTATCATGGAAAATAAGAAACAAAAAATTCCAAGAGAGAGGCCCAAGACTCCGATCGCTGTTCCGGTTGTTGTTTGTCCAGACTGCTACAAACCAATGGAAATCGTGGGGAAAGTAGACATAGATAAAGAAGAGAGGACCCTTTTCAAAAAACGAACTAGGACAGTTCCACATATTGAATTTCGTTGTCCCGATTGTGGGATGGAATGGAGGGAGTCGCTTGAGCGAAGAAGAGGAGGATGTTTTATTGCCACGGCGACTTTTGGGACTCCTATGGCACATGAAGTAAACATACTTAGGAAATTCAGGGACGTATTTCTATTACAAAATCGCACTGGGGAAATGTTTGTTCGCGCATACTACAAGTTATCTCCTCCAATAGCCCGCACGATTGAAAAATCTGAAATGCTGCGGCGCGTCGTGAGAATTCTATTGATTCCTATCGTGAAGCTATTCAATTTGATCTATGGGAAACACTGAAATACAAGTTTCTTATCGGCTACAGCCAGAGGCTAACTGAGGATAGTTTTGAACGTAGGAATGGAAGGATGTTCTTAAAGCGGAAAGAGAGCTACAAAATGATAAAGGCAATCAATTGAACTTTTCGACAAACAGATTAAGCATCAGAGAATTAAAAAATATGGCGAACGCTCAAAGGCTAGAACGACAATTAGCGAGGAACCGATAAAGCTGGCGCAGTATTTGAGGGGGGAGAAAGAAATCTATGACTCTGTCTTGTTTTCAAGAAGCATGGACTAGTATTGATTACTAGACTCTGAGTCAAGTCTAGGGAAGAATCTGTTAAATTACCCATCTGATTTCTTCCCGTATTCTATTCACTATACTCTCGGGCAAGCCTGTCATCCTCTTCAAATCTTCCACCCCGTAGTCAAGCAGATTTTTCGCCAGCATTATCTTTGCCTGAAATAGTCTATCCTTTGTAAATCTGGTGACTGATCTCAAAATCGTCACAGGGTACAATTTCTTCCTCTCTATCATCTTCTCAAGGCTTTCCTTCCAGGGATACCTCCAGCTGGTTATTTTTAAGCCCACGCACTTCGCGTATTTCCTCGCATCCCTCGAACATTTCGTATTGCAGATCAGCCAAGCTTGGTCAAAATTTTCATTTAAGTCCAGAAATCTGGCGTAGCTGTACATGGCGACTTTTAGGTCCGTGTGAATTCCTGGAGCGTTATGGTACTTACATTCTATTAGATAGCGTTTGTTTTCCTTTTCCGCGACGATGTCAGCCTCATGGAAGATGCATTTGCCCTTTAGGATCTCACCGACCTTGGTTTTATACCCGTAATTTCGAAGCACCTCAGCCATAAATTCCTCAAAGTGGAAGCCCGCGGGACCGAGGGACATAATCGCCCTCTTCAGACCATATCTAGTCGCAGCCTCCGGTTCTTCTCTGAGCAGCTTGAGGATGAGGTGAAGGATTTCTTTTGTGGTTATACCTTCGTAAACTTTCCTTTCGACCTCCTCAGCAATTTTACTTGCGAGCTTTTCAGACGCCCCGGCTCTGAAACAGGTCTTCCTAACCTTCTCGATATCGAATTTCTCTTTTTCACCGGATGCCTTCGTTACGTACATTATTTTCCCATAGAGAATAGGCTCATGACCCAATTAAAGTGCCAATTTTCCGAGTCCAAGAAACAAGAAAAACTTTTTACAATAATAGATACCTGCTAAAACGGGGGAGCATAAACGGAAAAAAGAGAAAAAATGGATAAAGCTCATGATCTTGCTTTTGAATACGAAAGTAAGTACGGCTGTTGCACCCAGTGTGTGCTTGCCGCCATACAAGACGTTTTCGGGATAGGGAGCGACGATGTATTCAGGGCCGGACATGCTCTTGCTGGGGGAAGCGCCTTGACTGGTGATGGAACATGCGGTGCACTAGTTGGTGGTATCTTGGCCCTAAGTTACATGTATGGTCGAGGACGCGAAAACTTTGCCCAAAAAATTAGAAAACCGTATATAATGGCAAAAGAGTTGCACGACAAATTCGTAGAAGAGTATGGTAGCTGTATCTGCCGTGATGTGCAGAAAAAAATCTTCGGGAGATCATTCAACCTATGGAATCCCGATGAATTCAGGGAATTCGAGAAGATGGGCGGGCGCAGGGATAAATGCCCAGAGGTTGCAGGGAAAGTGGCCCGATGGGTCGCTGGGATGATACAAGAGTAGCTATCATTTCTAATTATGAATTGTAAAAAATGTGGAAAACGAAAGTAGCATCCCTTATTAGTTATGATAGTGTTCACATTACCTACCCACATTCAAGCCATCCCAAAAAGTAGGGAAGCGATAATCTTCCATGTCAAATGTTAATCGTGTCAAGTTGCAACATAGAATATTTTTGACCATGATTATCTGGTCATCGCGCTTGCCGGCGTCGGCGCATTAAGTTTGCTCTGGAAGCATCGAATTTTCACATGGGCGGGTGTTTGCGCTGCATGAGCTTTTTATGTTCCCGTCCTGCTCGCGGTGCTCTGGATCGCATTGTGGGCTAGCTGCAGAATAACAACTTTTTAATCCTACAAATAAAAAAGGTAAGACGAGACAAAAATTAAAAAAAGTTATTGGGGGGATGCTGGATGCCGAAAGTTTTGATCGTTTACTATTCGAGGACCGGCAACACCAAGGAGATGGCCGAGTTGATAGCCGAGGGTGTGCGAAGGGAAAATGAAGTTGAGGTTGAGGTGAAGGCTGTGCAAGATACCTTCTTCTGCTTTTTCTTCAACCATTGGTTTCCTGCCTCCTCTTTTTTGGTCAGATGTCTTTAATCAGCACTTGAAATACCTTTGCAGTAAAAAACGATCCCAATCTTGAAAAATTAGACATCTTAACTTTTCCTAAATCATTCTTTTTTTAAAATCAATTGCTCCATGGCTTAGTTTAATATCTTCTTCTGCTACGGTCTCTGTGTTCGCCTCTGAATCCGCCGCCGTACCTCGGCCTGAACCCTCCGCGCTCCTGCTCCGCAGCGCTGACATCAATCTCCGTGTTGACATTTGGTATCTCCTTGTCGGATTTTGTCATCTTGCCGTATTTCCCGACATTTAAGTGCATGTGTCCCCGCACGAGCGAAACGTATCCATTTTCTATAGACAGGACATCGCCCTCCTTGACCGACCCGATCTGTTCCTGCCACAGGGAGAGGATAATTGTCCCGGTCTCGTCGCCCACTCTGGCCTCCGCCACCCTCTTTGCTTCTCCACCAAATCTGTTGGGGATCTCTTTTGGCTCCCCGACGCCCATGACCTTTACCAGCACGTTTACCTTATTCGACCTAGGCGTCAGATCTTTTACCTTCGTTATTCTCACTGGGATCCTTTCTATTTCTCCTTCCATAACTATCCTTTTCTTATGGTGTGTACTACCATAAATAATGAATAATGCATGAAACTTTTCCATTCCAACGTCCTTGGTTGCTTATGGCGGTCAAAAGTGAGATGAGCCAGTTGGTCGCGTTGACCGCGAAGGAGATAGTGTAACCGAAATGGGCAAGTACAACATACCAACTAATTTATGGGGTAGGAAATGATGGGGGTAAAAACTAAAATCCAAAATATTGTGCTCTCGGTCACATACGAGGACACAAAGTTTAACCTCGAGAAGTTGGCCAGGTCGCTAGATGGCGCAGTCTATGACCCAGAGGTTTTTCCTGGCGTTGTCTATAAATCCGAACACCCTCGAGCATCTTTTTTGATCTTCTCATCGGGAAAGATGAACTGCGTCGGTGCCAGCAGCATGAGCGACGCTAAGCAGGCGATATGGAAGCTTACGAGAAAGCTCAGGAAAGCACACATAAAGGTGAAAACGGAGCCAAAAGTCAAGGTTCAGAATATCGTGGCATCCGTTGACTTCGGCAGGAAGTTCGATCTCGAGCATATAGCTCGTAGTTTCGAGAACACCGAATATGAACCGGAGGTTTTTCCAGGCCTTGTGTTCAGACTCGACGATCCCAAGGCGGTGTTGTTGCTATTCGTATCGGGCAAGGGTGTCTGCGCCGGGGCGAAAAGCATGAAAGATGTAAAAAGAGCGGCTCAAAAAACAAGCAAAATCCTTCACCGACATTAAAACCCCAATCTCAGAAAGAAACCGCTCTAATCCGAGTTTTGCATGTTATACGCGTGGAGAGTGCTCGGATTGGCTGGAAGGGTGTGCCAACGTGCTCGGATGGGTATATTTCATGCCCAAAACTAGGAACTCTATAAAAAGTTAAATTTTAACCTTGCTCGAATGCTCATAAGAGAGAATCTTAGGCTTCCCAAAGAAAATTCGTATCTCCTGTTCAGCGCTTTCCGAGGAATCTGCAGCGTGAATGATATTCTCCGTGATGCTCGACCCGAAATCACTTCGAATCGTTCCTTTCGCGGCCTTGGTCGGGTCGGTGGCACCCGAGAGTTCACGCATTCGCGCTATCGCTCGCTCACCTTCGACCAGTATCACGACCACCTCGCCCGAAAGCACGTGCTCGATTAAGCGCTCGAAGAAATCCTTTCCCTGATGCACCGAGTAAAGCTCCTCTGCAAGCCCTCGGTCAAGCTTCATCCGACGCATCGAAACTATTTTTAAACCAGCCCTCTCGATCCGCGCGACGATTTCATCGGTCAGGCCCTTTGCCACCCCATCCGGCTTCACCATGACGAAGGTTCGCTCCCTCAAGCCTTCCCCCTCGCTTTTAGGGAGCGCTCGGTCCACTTCACGCGGTGCGGCTTCCGCCCCAGCCCGAGGCTGCGCTCGCACTTGCTCGAGCACAGAAACAATACCGACCCATCCCGCCGGACGAACATCAAGCCAGTGCCAGGCTCGACCCGTCCACCGCAGAAGGAGCACTTTCGCGCAACCGGCATTTAAGGCACCCTGATCTCCTTCGCCTCTCGCTCGGTCTCGCGGAGCATGAGGATATCGCCCACGCGTACCGGCCCCTTGACGTTGCGGGTTATGATGCGCCCCTTGTCCCGCCCCTCGAGCACGCGGCACTTGACTTGCAAAATTTCCCCGGTTACGCTTGTGCGCGTCCGAATCTCGATTACCTCGGCCGGGAAGCCGAGCTCCCTTTCAGCTGACATTGGCTCACTTCTTCAGCTCGCGGATGCGCTCGACGATTTCCTTTACAACTGCCGTCGCTTGTCCGGCTTCGGCTATCGTGATCGCTGCTGCCCCGACGTCTATGCCTGCTGCCGCCCCGAGCTCGCGCTTGCTGGGAACGTAAATGTATGGGATACTCTTCTCATCGCAAAGCGGGGGTAAGTGAGCGACGATCTCGGCCGGCTCGATGTCCTCGGCTATGACCACTAGCACAGCCTGCTTCCGCTCGACTGCCTTGGTCGTCTCGTTCGTTCCCTTCCGAAGTTTTCCCGTATCGCGCGCGCTTTCGACTGCCTCGTAGGCCTTATCCGCCAGCTCCTTGGGGACCTCGAATCGCACGTAAATTGGCTTGGCCACCTCAAACACCTCCTTCAGCTTCAACCTCATCATTCATGGGCTGTGGCTTGTATCATAGGAAGCTCGGTTGGTATTTTAATTTAACGATGGGCATAGACCGCGACGAGCTTCGGCCTGACCGCATCAACCCGAACGAACC
>CAYSRF010000036.1:0-8470 GCA_964433595.1 Hadarchaeota archaeon (SeqCode)
GTCGAAACAAGAGTAGTCATTTGAGAATTGTTGAGAGCTCCTTTCTCGATATTGGGCCCTCTCTCAGAACCCGTGGGGGGCCAGAGCTGAGATCCACAACGGTTGATGGCGTGCCCAACTTGCATTTGCCGGAGACCAGTGCCACATCAACACGTTTGCCCAGCTGCTCGAGCGCCTCTCTTATTGTAATTGGCGCTGACTTTCCTGAGAGATTTGCGGAGGTTGCTGTGATTGGGCCGCCCACGAACTCGATGAGCTTGAGCACAACCGGATGGTCAGGAACCCTTATCCCTATATTTTCAGTGCCAGCGGTTACGAGTTTTGAAATTTTCTTTGGCTTTGCTTTAACCACCACAGTGAGCGGCCCGGGCAAAAATTTCTTGAAAGCGAGTTCGGCGATGGGTGTTAGCTCGGCGATTCGCTGGGCCAGCTCAAACGAATTAACTGCAACAGGAATTGGGTCCTCCAATGGCCTTGCCTTTGCGGCAAAAACTTTCGCAACGGCTTCGTCCGAGCAAGCGTCAGCCCCCAGACCATACACGGTTTCTGTTGGGTAGAGGACCAAGCCACCAGTCCTGATCGTCGCCGCAGCCTCCGCGATTGCCCTAATTTTCAGCCTCTTTGGATCGACTTCAAAAATTTTGACCATTTACACCCAGCGATCGGCACCGTTCTTAACCATCTTTTACATAAACTTAGCTCTTAAGTTATCCGTTCAAGGTTGTCATGAGATTGGTGTGAAAAAAAGCCAGATTGGGGGCGTGATGCTCTCAATTTTATTACGGCGGTATTTGGTTTGTTCTTGATTCATTTAGGTTAAAAAAATAGGAATGTAAGCCTTTTTACCCAATAGCATTTCTTGCTGTAAGAATTCCTCTCAGCGCCCTTGCTCCACCCTTAGCGAAAAATGAAAATTAGGAAAGATTTTTATCCTATATTCCTAGTGTATTTTTTATTTCGTCTATTATAGCATCCAGGTCCAAATATTCGTAGTACCATGCACCCGCTAGGAAGATTATGACTAACAGCAGCAAGATGCTCAAAATGATTACTCCCTTACCCATCTTGACTCACCTCCTTTTTCCTCAAATCGAACAAATTCCTCCCAGTTCAAAACCTAATTTTTGGGTAACTTAACTTTTGCGAACTACTAATCTTTAATTTAATTCCTCTTATTCCACTAGCTCATCACTATGGTGTAATCTGTGTATGGTGCAGTATTAGGGATTTGTACCTAAGTTTGTACCCCCCAAAAAATTCCAGCGAAATTCTGGGAGATTTCCGAGAAAACTCCTTTGAAAATGCCCAGACTGCTTCGTGAAACCTATGGTGCGGGGAGGGGGATTTGAACCCCCAACATTCGGATACCTGCTAAGGGACTTCAGTTTTGTCCTCCGCGAGAGTCCTCAACGGAGCCCGACACTCTCCCAGGTTGAGTTATCCCCGCACATTTTTATACAGGTCAAGAAGCAGTTTAAGCTTTTTTGCTTTTATTGAATGCAAAAAAATTTCATTCCCGCTTGAAAAGTGGGGAATTTCCCGCGCGGCGGTTCTATAAAGCTTGGAGCAGGTCGACATCCTGCACGATGCCCACGAACTTGCCCTCCGCGGACAAAACTGGGGTCTGCTCAATCCGGTGCTGTTTCATAAGCTGTGCCGTCCTACTAACGGGAGTCTTGCGGGTTATCGTCACGAGCTCCTTCGTCATCACGTCCCGCACGAGCTTATCTGGAACCTTCAGCTCCCGCTTGGTGATATAAATCCGGTTCTCACTGTCCCATGTCCAACTATCGCCCTCGCTTCGCCCTGCCATCTGGCTCATTCGTGACTCGGTCTCGACCTCACTCACCTTGAGGATATCCGAGTCGTCGATGATCCCGACTAGGTTGCCGTTCTCATCGATCGTGGGCAAGGCTCGGAAGCCGGAGAGGTCTATAATCTCCACTGCAGCCTTAAGTGGGGTTCCATCCCAGATAGCGATAACGTGAGGGCGCATGAAATCCGATGCTGGGCGCTCCACATTCATCTCGGCGAGTGCGCGATAAATGATATCTTGAACGGTGATGATCCCGGCGAGTTTTCTGTTTTTTAACACAGGTAGTCTTCGAACACGCGCCGTAAGCAGACGATTTGCTACTTCCTCAAGCTTATCGTTCAGCGAAACCGTTGGAACGTCTCGATCTACAAGCATCGCGAGCTGCTCCTCGTCGGACTTCTCGAACAACTTGCGGAGGGTCACCATCCCAACGAGCTCATCGGTGCCCCGCTTCACCACGGGGACCGCGCTTGCACCTATTTTTCTCAATAGATCGAGGGCCTCCGCTCGGGTACCGGGCACCTCCACCCACTTAACCTCTTTGGTCATCACATCTTTGACCTGCATGTTTTTCCATCCACCATTCACTGCGCTAGTTAACTCCTTAAAACACCAATTTTTGGTTGATGTCCAAGCTTATAAAATTTTGCCGTGCGCGTAAATCGCTCTGATGTTGTCCGCTCGCGCTCGATTGACCAATCCCGCATACATGTTGGTGAGGTTTGTGAGATTATTTCCACGGGTGAGCACCATGAATGTTGCGCTCCCCCCCTCTTCAACGGTCCCCCACGGTAAATTGAAAAGCTTTAGAGGTTCAATCGTGGCTGCACGCAAGAGCTTGCGCGCCTCCTCCCCTCCCGCTGCTGGACTGGCACGGCGCAGGCATGTCCAAGCGAACGAGAGCTCTTCAAACATGTTTGGCTGACACATCATTGCGTTATCCGTTCCGAAACAAAAACGAGCGTTAGCCGCGAGTGCAAGATGGATAGGGGGGACGCCGACGCCGAGCAAGCTGTTCTCCCTTGGGCAAAACACAACCGGAACGTTATTCTTTTGTATGGACACAAAATCTTCTTTGTTTGCGTGGGTTGCATGAACGATAAAAGATGGGCGAAGTTCAAGTGCTCGCTCGATCTCGCCTCGAGCCGACGCTAACTCGGCAACGTGGGCCGAGAGAAGTTTTTTCGCTCGCCTAGTCCGCTCAGCAATCAATCTAAGTCCCTTATCATCAAAGGCGTCAAGCGATGGCAAACCGATACCATCTGATTTTTCCAAGACAACGTTCAGTTCTTCAAGTGTGGAAGGGCGACCCATGATAATTGATTTCATCACTTTGTGCGATGCCTCTCGAAGGAGATTAACCCCTTTCACACCACCCTCCCTAAAGTCGCAGTGGGCAAGAGTGCCTGTGCAGAGCATGTCCTGAAGCGTTGCGCGAACTGATGCAAGCAACTCACTATGCGAATGTGAGGCCAGAGCACGAAATTTTTCCCCGCCCGGACCGACAACTTCCTGTTGTTTCCTACCGAGGTAGAGTTCCTTAACAACAGAATCTACGATATGGGTATGCGCGTTCACAAAAGGTGGTAAGATGAAACCCCGTTTTAAATCAATTCCCCGCCTCGAGGGAGAGCCTTCGGAAATTTTTTCAATTATGCCATCACGGATCACTAGGTAGCCGCGCGTGACCTCGAGCTCCTCGCCTTCGAGGATGGTCGCGTTGGAAAGTACTCGTTGAGTCATAGGGTGCCCAACCCGCCTTGTTCAATCAAGACTTAAAGGTTTATCAAACTCAGTTATAATCGAGGCCGATGAAACTAGTTGTGTACAACGCTCGGGAATGCGACCCGAAAAAGTGTACTGCAATGCGCTTACATCGATTCGGGAAAATTCAGATGGTTTTTCAGCCCCGGGAGTTGCCGGGAAGCGCGATCTTGCTTGATCCATTTGCGGAGCGGGCGCTCTCTGGAGAGGACGCTGAGATTGCGAGGAAGCACGGATTAGTGGCGCTCGACTGCTCTTGGAAGCAAATCGGACAAATTTCACGCATCCGAGTGCGAATGGTGCCTCGGGCCTTGCCCTACCTAGTCGCCACAAACCCCACCCACTACGGACGCCCGACCACGCTGAGCACAGCTGAGGCACTCGCGGCAGCCTTAGTAATCCTAGACAATAAAACCCGTGCGGAAGAAATCCTCAACAAGTTCAAGTGGGGGCCAACTTTTCTCGAGCTGAACCGCGAGCCGCTCGAAGCTTACGCTCGCGCCAAGGACAGCACTGAAGTCGTTGCCCTCCAGCGTCAATTCATGCCTCCCGCGAGGTAACAACTGGGGAGTTGTACAACGGGGGAGTTGTATTCCTAGAAAGTAAACACCAACCGCGTTCTGATAACTGTGAATTATACAACTGGGGGGTTGTGGCCGCTAATGATTACGCTTGGCGAAACTCGATAGAAGCCTCGTGAAGGAACTCAGTTCCCGTTTCAGTATCCTAAGCGTACGATCGGGATTTGTCCCCCATGCTAGCTTGAGCAGGCGATCGAGATTCTTGTTACAGGGGTGCGTTTCGCGAGGGTTCAACCACTTGCTCACCGCCTGTTGGGTTACCCCCATCCTAGCTGCAACTTCGCATTGGGCCATCCCATTATCGAGGATCAGCCGAAGTAGCTTGACACGAGCACGCCTGCTTACAAATTCTGTTAAACCGTCAAAGCGTGATTTCACAACTCCCGCTATGGATTTGTGCGGAAGTTCTTTATAAGGTGGAAAACATGTGTTTGCTTTTTAACAACTGGGGGGTTGTACAACGGGGGAGTTGTATTCCCAACGTGTTGGTTCAGGAAAATTTTCAACAACCTTAGTATACTTAGGGAGTTGTAGCTTATCTCCACCTTCGTCTTGGTTTTCTCCGGAACCTCGGACGCATCTGCCCTCTCAGATCGGAAACGACGACCTGCTCACCAAATGTATATATCTCGTAGCGCGGCTCGCCCGTCTCGAAGTCCAAGACCTCGATTAACGGCCTTGCTAAGTCCGCCTCCATCATGCCGTACGGAACCCTGACCATGGACCTCAGCGAATAGACTGCCCGGATTTCGCCGTCCTTGATGAAAATCACGGTATCGACAATCATGGGGATCATCCCGAGCTCCACCCGCCCAATCAATCTTTGCACGGCGTCGATTGCTCGCGTTGAATGCACCACACCCACCATGCCCACCCCAGCCAAGCGCATGTCAGTAAATATCTGGAAATCGCTCGTCTTCCGTAGCTCGTCGTAAATTGTGTAATCAGGGCGCACGAGGAGGAGCAGGTCTGCGGTCTTCGCCATATCACCATCGAGAGCAGTATATTGCGTGATTTCATCGCTTACTTGGAGGTCGCGAGGGGATTCCATCGTTTTGACTATCTTTCCTTGCAAGCGATAGAACTCCGCCAACGCTTGGGCAAAAGTTGTCTTACCCGCGCCAGGTGGACCAGCGATGAGCACCCCCTCAGCGCGTTCTCGTAGGCGCTCCTTCAGTTTCTCCGACAATCGGTAGTCCTCCAACCGCACCCATACAATTGGTCGGACAGCGGTGATTTCGAACCCGTCGCTGAACGGAGGGCGGGTAATGGCGATGCGGTATTCGCGGAACTGTATCATGCTAGCACCTTCACGCTCGAACTCAATGAAGCCATCAGGGTCGCGCGTGGCAAACTCGAGAATTTCGAGCGCTATCTCACGAAGCTCCGCCTCCTCAAGCGGTCTCTCATCTAGGACTTGAACTTTAAACTTGCCTGGGCGACCGACCTTAGCCATGGGGCGCACTCGTGCCTTCAAGTGCACCGACATCGTGTTCTTGTCGAAGTAGTGCAGGAGCCTCGGCTTCTCCTCCACGCGCGAGGGCTCGAAGTACTTTGTTCTCAGTCCTTCTATTCGTGCGACCTCGGCCATCACGGCATTACTCGTGAGAAGGGTCGCGCCTTGGGCCCGAGCTATCTCTCGAACCACAGCATCGATGACACCAAAATCCGCACCCGCCATTTGCTCAACGCTTGGACGTTCTCCAACGAAACTCAGTTTTATCTCCCCTTTCTCGGCCAACTCCTGTAGGCGTCTGAGCTCCGAGAGTCCGCTCAAGCCTGAGTCCTTGCCCAGCTTGGCTTGATGTTCGAGTTGGGCGACAACCGCGTTGGCCACAACAATCTCGCTGCCCGCTAGCTCACCCTCAACCAGCCGCGTCAGGAAACCGTTGACGATGATGTTTGCATCTGGGACGTATTTTGCCATTGTAATCAAGATAACTAAGCGTTTAAGTGATTAAAACCTCAGCGTTCGAAGAAAAGACTTAAACTCCGGCAGACCTAGAAAATGATGGTGGCGAGATGCGCAGGCGACGAGGAGAAGAGATGCCCCCTACGGGCGCTGGGCTGATACGTTACTTTAAAGAGGAGGGTCACGGCATCAAGATCTCGCCAAAGAGTGTGGTGATTTTCACTATTGCAATTGTCATTTTTGAGATATTCCTGCGTTTTTACGGCGAAGCTTTGCTCGGGTTTTAGAATCGTCCAGTTTGGGCCATCTCTTCGAGCCGTCGAATTCGCTCCTCGGTCGGCGGGTGGGTCGAGAAAAGTCCCCTCATGCTGACCTTTGCGAATGGGTTGACGATGAACATGTGGGAGGTTGATGGGTTGCCCTTCTGCATGGGCCTGTTCCTGACCGCCGATTGGAGGCTTCGCAGGGCGCTCGCCAACGCAAGTGGGTTACGCGAGATGCTGGCCCCATCGCGGTCCGCCCCATATTCGCGTCCACGGGATATCGAGAGTCTAACCAACATCGCGCAAAATGGTATCATGATTAGCATCAAAATTGCCAAGATTCCCCCTCCCCCATCACGCCTGCGTCCACCACCCGCGAATATCGAAAACCACATCACATAGGTGATCACGGCTCCGATGATTGCCGCCATGGTATTGATCAGCATGTCACGGTTCTTCACGTGAGCGAGCTCATGCCCCAACACACCCTCGAGCTCATCCTTGTTCAACAAACGCATCGCTCCCTGCGTCACCGCGACGACCGAATGGGAGGGATTGCGTCCAGTTGCGAACGCGTTTGGTGTGTCCGTGGGGATGATTGCTACGCGGGGTTTTGGTAGGCGTACATTCGATGCTAGGCGTTCCACCGTGCGGTGCAGCTCTGGCTCCTCGGATGGGCTAACTATCTTCACCCTATACATTTTCAGTACCCACTTGTCGGCAAACCAGTACATGGTGATGTTCAGCACCACGGCCATGATTAGGGCAAGGGTGAAGGTGAAAACTAGGTTGACGCCGGTGAGGTATCCAGCCGCGAGACCCATCACTAGCAAAAGTCCCGTGAGCATACCCATCAACAGTGCAACTCGCGCGGTGCCGCTCATACCATAACCAAAATAGAGTATTCACCATTTATTAAAAAACTTCCGCTAACCAGTCCAATTTACCGGGCCTGAGTGAAACTTTGCCATCCAGCGCATCCAAGAACAGTTTTACCGCAGCATCTGGTTTCAGTTTTGTCATGTTGATTTCGTAAACCTTACCCATACCGTGCGCTTGAACGGCTTCCCAGAGGATTATGCTCAGGGCCTCCGATTCGATGTTGTCGCGAATTTTAGCCTTCGAGTACTTGCGGGCACGAAGGCGTCGCTCGAGGATTTTCGGTCGGATGCGGAGGACGACAACGTGGGTGAGGTATCTTTTCGGTAGTAGGTGGGCAAGCAGTCCCTCGACGACGACCGGGCCGCGAGAAGCTCGAATCGTACGGACGAACTCCTTCCGCATTTTTGGAAGATTGGCTATCTTCGTGCCATCGACATCGAGTCTGTAAATCCTCTTCTTTTTGATCAATGCGTTCAGATCGATCACTTGGGCACCGAGCTTTTTCGCGAGCGCCCTGGCAAAAATCGACTTTCCCGTCCCCGGGGTGCCGCTAACTGCAATTACCATCCGCGCCATTAGAGTTTCTCCGAGCGGAGGTCGATAATGTTTCTGATGTCCTTACCCGTCGAAATCAAGGTGACTGGTACCTTAAGTTCACCTTCAATGCGCTCGATAAACGCTTTTGCATCCGCGGGGAGCTGCCGGTAACTTTTAATTCCTGAGCTTCCTTTGAAAAGCCGATCGAGGCAAGTTATCGTGAGCTGGGTGGCACCGTTTATCATAACCGCGCGCTTCGCCAGCTCGAAGTCGAACGCCCCGATGCGTCTCCGCCGCCCGGTGACTGTGCCGTATTCGACTATGTCTAATCGCTCGGCCTCCTCTAGGGGCATCTCGGTCGGAAAAGGTCCCTCACCAACCCGGCTCACGTATGCTTTGAAGATGAGCATGACATTGTCCACCCTAGTCGGGCCCACACCGACATCGGCCGCAAGGGTGCACGCCGATGTGTCCTTGCTCGTGACATAGGGGTAAGTGCCGTGAATCAACGAAAGACCAAAGCCCTGCGATCCCTCAACGAGAACGAGTTCGTCCCTTCCTAAGGCGTCGCTAACCTCTTGGGGAACATCGGTGAGAAAGCGTTTGAGTTCGGGAATTTCTTCGGCTAGCTTTGCGACTCGGTTCACCCTTGCTACATTTGCGGGGCCACAGCCCGTTCCCGTAGTGCCTATCTTGCCCTTTAGGTGAGCTGAGG
>CAYSRF010000037.1:0-8020 GCA_964433595.1 Hadarchaeota archaeon (SeqCode)
CTTGATCGGGGGCGCCCCCTAGAATAGCTCCCGTGAGGATCGTGGTCTTGAAGAGCACAGCCGCTCGCCTCGAGGCCATCGTGCGCCACTCCTCAACATCGGGCAATTTGTATTCGAACAACAGGTCCAGCACTTGACTCTCGTTTACCCCTCGATAGTCGTCCTCGAAAAGCTGCAGGACCTTAGAGGTCTTCTCTTGGGAGAAACCAGCACCCCGGATGGTTTGTAACGCGAGCGCATACATCGCATTACCAACGAAGATCGCCGCCCCCTCGCTGAATCTATCGTCGTAGGTCTTGGAGAATAACTTGTGAAAGGTTTTGTCGCCCCTTCGAAGCTCGTCTTGGTCGACCAAGTCATCGTGGATTAAGATCGAGTGTCTAAACAGCTCGACTCCGACACAGATGTCCAAGATTTGATCGTCCACCTCGCCCGCATATCCTTTATAGGTCAGGAGGGTGCCGCAGGAGGCAAGCCTCTTCCCCTTTCGAAGCATGTATTTGGCCACTTCAGCGTAGAGGTCTCCAATAAACGGGTGATAGGCCCGCTTCTCCTCGACGAGCTTGGCGAAGAACTCATTCAACCTTTTGTCTATGAGTTCACCATATTGATCCAGCAATTTTTCCCAAACCATTGGTCACTCACCAGCAATTGGGATTATCTGCAACAGGTTTTAAGTTTTTGAGCGCTGGAAGTGCACAGCTTTATAAGTGAATAAAATCATAAGCTTAGAAAAGTTATTTCACGCAAGGTTTCGGTGGTAATAACGCTTGTAGTGGAAGTCAAAGATCTGGTGAAGAACTTCGGACCCATCAAGGCGGTTAACGGCGCGTCCTTCAACGTGAACGAGGGCGAGATATTTGGACTGATAGGCCCGAATGCTGCTGGAAAGACGACCATTTTAAGGATAGTCTCGACCCTCCTGCGGATAAATTCAGGCTCCGTGAATGTTTTCGGGTACGATGTGGCCGAAGAAGCGGACCGGGTCAGGCGGCTGATAAGCTACCTGCCCGAGGACGCCGGGGCCTACAAAAACCTCACTGGCCGGGCATATCTGAATTTCATCGCCAGGTTTTTCGGCAGAGGCGGCGAAACAAAAAAAATCGTCGAGCGCGGGTTGGAGATAGCGGACCTCGGGGAAAGAATTGACGACAAGGTGGACACTTACAGCAAGGGTATGATCCGACGCCTTCTGGTAGGAAGGGCCTTGATGATCGAACCAAAGTTGGCCATCTTGGACGAGCCCACCGCTGGGCTGGACGTGACAAACGCCCGGGAAATAAGGGAAATAATAAAAAAATTTGCAAAGAGGGGGACCACTGTTCTGCTGTCCTCGCACAACATGCTTGAGGTGGAATTTCTGTGCGAGCGAATAGCCCTGATAAACGAGGGGGAGATAGTTGAGGAGGGAAACGCTCCCGGGCTAAAAAGTAAATATCAGGCAGAAAATCTTGAGGAAGTTTTCACGAAGGTTGTTTCATGAGTGACCTAGGTAACATCATAAAGAAAGAAGTGAGGGAGCTGCTCACGCCCACCACCATAATCCCCGTGGTAGTTATGGCGTTCGTGTTCGGTGCGATGGGATACATGATCGGAGGCATAACCGAGGAGGCAAAGGAAAAACCCACCATAGGGGTCATAGATAAGGACAACAGTCCCCTGTCCGAAATAGCCACCGGAGTTCTCAACGATCAGGCGAAAGTCGTTTACTCCCCCACGAATGGTGCCAATATCTCGGAAGGCCTGGAACGGGTGGAGGCGGAAGGTGGGGCAGCGCTACTGGTGATCCCTTCGGACTTCAGTGAAAATATATACGAAAACTATCCGGGGAAGATACGCATCTATTGGATTATGCGGGGGGCGGGGACAATGGACTCGGTACCCTCCCAGGTCGTCGATGCGTTGATTCAAGTTATAAATCGGGAGATATCCAGAAATCTGGTCGAAGAGGGCAGTCCAGTTGACCCAGACGTAACCTTAAATCCAATTGCGAAAAGTGAAACGACAATTTTCAAGGGGAAGGAGATAGAGGGACTGTCTCCTGGAACAATAAGCGGGATGTTGTCTTCACAGTCCATAACTATCCCAATTATCATGATGATGATTATAATGATGGCAGGGGGCACGGTCATCACCTCGATGGGGATGGAGAAAGAAAACAAGACCTTGGAAACCCTGCTCACCCTTCCCGTAAAAAGAAATTATATTGTAATCGGTAAAATTGTCGGAAGCGCCATAGTCGGGCTAGTGATGGCTGCCATTTACATGGTTGGGTTTGGGTGGTACATGCAGTCCTTCCAAACCACAGAAATAAACTTGGCGGATTTTGGACTGGCGCTGGGGCCGCAGGACTACTTTTTGATTGGGTTATCCGTGTTCGTGGCCCTCCTCGCGGGTTTGTCTCTATGCATGTTTCTTGGAACTTTTGCCAAGAACTATAAAAGTGCACAAACCCTCATTCTTCCCGTGACCCTTCTCGCCATTATCCCAATGTTCATGATCATCATCAAGGACTTCGACACCTTCCCAGCCGTGTTGAAGACCATCCTATTCGTCATACCCTTTTCCCACCCGATGATGGCGATGAGGGCCCTAATGTTTGACAATTATCTGCTGGTGCTGGCCGGCATCGCATACACGGCGATATTTGCGGCGGTTGTCATCGCCGTGGTGGCTTGGATCTTCAGGAGCGATAGGCTGCTGACGGGAAGGATCAAAACGAGGGGAGAGGGAGTCAGGCGTTTAATTCAACCGCTTAAAAGCTAATTTCCTGCTACGTGCAGTTTTGTACAGCAAAGTTTTAAGTAGTAATTGGGATATTTTTGCTGTGGTTAAAATGGTCCAAACGAAATTCCTGCTCGATGAGGAGGAGATTCCTAAAGCGTGGTACAACATTCAAGCTGATCTCCCGACGCCTCTCGCCCCCCCGTTGAACCCCGCGACGAAGGAGCCAATCGGTCCTGAGGCTCTAGCACCTATTTTCCCGATGGAACTAATCAAGCAGGAGGTCAGCCGCGAACGATGGATTTCGATACCAGAGGAAGTTCAAGATGTTTACAGACTTTGGCGCCCCACGCCGCTTTACCGTGCGGTGCGACTCGAACGCGCTCTCAAGACCCCCGCCAAAATTTACTACAAGTGGGAAGGCGTTAGTCCCCCGGGTAGTCACAAGCCAAACACTGCAGTCGCCCAAGCCTATTTTAACATGAAGGAAGGGGCGCAGAGACTCACCACCGAAACCGGCGCCGGACAGTGGGGAAGTGCGCTGGCTTTTGGTACGCTTCTCTTCGGGCTTAAGTGTACTATCTACATGGTGCGCGTGAGCTACGAGCAGAAGCCCTACCGCCGCATTCTCATGGAGAGCTGGGGGGCAGAGTGCATCCCGAGTCCGAGCGAGCGCACGGAGTATGGAAAGAAAGTGCTCGAGGAAGACCCGAAGTGTCCGGGGAGCTTGGGGATAGCGATTTCAGAGGCGATAGAGGATGCCGCGAAGCACGAGGATACGAAGTACTCGCTCGGGAGTGTGCTCAACCACGTCCTGCTTCACCAGACCGTTGTTGGGCTCGAAGCGAAAAAGCAATTTGAACTCACAGGTGATTACCCTAATGTCATGTTCGGTTGCGTTGGGGGCGGGAGCAACTTTTCGGGTGCTGTATTTCCATTCATCGCGGACAAGCTGACGGGGAAGAAACCAGAGCTAAGAGCTGTGGCATGTGAGCCAAAAGCGTGCCCGACCCTGACGAAGGGCCCATACATGTACGACCATGGCGACACAGCCAAAATGACGCCTTTGCTCATGATGTACACGCTCGGGCATGGGTTCATCCCGCCGCCCATCCATGCGGGCGGACTGCGATATCATGGTGATGCTCCCCTGCTCTGTAAACTCGTGAACGAGAAAGTCGTCGAAGCGGCAGCCTACCACCAGAACGAGGTGTTTAAAGCAGCAATCACTTTCGCCCAAGCAGAGGGCTTCCTCGTGGCCCCGGAAACAGCACACTGCGTGAAAGGAGCGATTGATGAGGCGCTGCGGTGCAAGGAGACCGGCGAGAAAAAAGTCATCTTCTTCGCAAACAGCGGGCACGGGCACTTCGACTTAGGGGCTTACGATGCCTACCTGCGCGGCAAGCTCATCGACTACGAATACTCCCCTGAATTAGTGAAGGAGGCTTTGGCGAAAGTGCCAAAGGTTTGAAAGAGGTGAGTGCGTGCCGGTAGCATTTGTTCTTGTGGACGCTGATGTCGGGAAGGTCCGAGACATCCTGAGCACGCTGAAGCGGACTGAAGGTGTCGTAGAGGCCTACAGCGTCGCCGGGCCGCACGACATCGTGGTGAAGCTGCAGGCGGACAAGTTCGAAAAGGTTGCCGAGGCAGTGACCCATAAGGTCCACAAGATCGACGGGGTCAAGAACACTCTGACCCTGTTCGCCTTCGAGTAGGAGTTGCAAGCAACTGAAATTCTGCGGTTACAGAGATAGAGTAATCACGTACGGATTATGAGGCGCCTCAGCCCGCCCATCATCATATCATCGCATCGCTCAGACGATGTTGTAACATCATTGGCATTTAAAAAGTTGATTTTCTTTGGATAAGAATTTTGTGGGCGACCAAAATGTTACCAACTTAACTTTTCATCTCGCTTTTTGGGATGTCCTATTTAGGACACCTAGCGTCCTATTTGAGACACTTGCTATTGGGTTTCGGCTAAGCTTTACCTGTCCTATTTAGGACATCGCGCTGGACGTAGCAGCATATCTATCGTGTGTTACGAAGTGAAGTGTCCTATTTGAGACACCAGATAGGTTTTTGCAACTAGTAGCCGAACATCTTCTCTGGCCTTGGTATCTCAGGCACTTTGACTGGCGGTAAAACTTTCGCAATAGCTCGGTCGAAGTCACCCTGCTCGACTCGCTCCCGTCCCTCGCGGATCGCAAACATGCCGGCCTCGGTGCAGATCGCCTTGATGTCTGCGCCAGTTGCCCGCTCGGTCCGCTTCGCAAGTTCCTTCACGCCCACGTTTTTCGTGACATTCATCCCCTTCGTATGAATTTTGAAGATAACAACTCGCGCTCGCTCGTTGGGTAGCGGGAAATAAATAAGTCGGTCGAAGCGCCCGGGGCGGAGCAGCGCTGGATCAAGTATGTCCGGACGATTGGTCGCCGCTAGGAGCTTGACATCCCCTCGGGGGTCGAACCCATCCACCTCTGCCAGCAACTGCATAAGGGTGCGGTGGACTTCGCGGTCTCCGCTCGTCGAGGTGTCAAGGCGGCGGGCCGCTATCGCGTCCAGCTCATCGATGAATACGATTGAGGGCGCCTTCTCTCGGGCAAGTTCAAACATCTCGCGCACCATCCGGGCCCCCTCACCTATGTATTTCTGCACGAGCTCTGATCCTATCACGCGGGTGAAAGTGGCACGGGTTTCGTGGGCGACCGCTCGGGCAAGCAGGGTTTTCCCTGTCCCTGGGGCCCCGTAGAGGAGCACCCCTTTTGGCGGCTCAATCCCTACCTTCTTGAAGAGTTCAGGTTTGAGCATGGGGAGTTCAACGCTTTCCCGAATCTCTTGAATTTGGTCCTCCAGCCCGCCCACATCGCTATAGCTGACCTCGGGTGCTTCCTCGATCTCCATCCCCAGCACGAGCGGGTCCTTCTTAGAGGGTAGCACCTCCATTATACTGAAGTTACGCTGGTTGAGCGCGACTCGCACTCCAGGCTTGAGCTGCTCAGGCCTGATGAATTGTGACGCAGTGACGACGAAATGCGGCCCAGCACTACTTCGCACTACTGCGCGCCCATCTTCGAGAACATCAAGCAAGGTTGCGGAAATAAGTGGTGGCGCATGCATGCGGTCGAACTCAGCATGGAGGCTCCGGAGCTCACGCTCGATCTTAAGATACTGAGCTTCAAACGAGCGTTTTTCGTGCTCCAGATCGCGGATTCGATGTTCCAAGCTGTGAATGTAGTCGGTGATGTAGGTTTCGTCAAAAGTGTTAACCTTCGGTTCCTTAGGTTTGGCTGCATCTGACAATTTTCTCTCTCCTTGGGATACTTGTTGAAGATTAGGTTAAAAACTTTCAGTAGAACCAATTGTTCAAATGTCAGTCGCGAGTTTTCGAACCTAAACGGGAGTGTTGATCAACAGGAGTGTTTATCGAGCATCCTAACGAATCACGTAGATGATCAGCCCCACTGCTATGATCGCAAATACCACAATCAGGAAAGGCAACAGTGCATCCCAATCGATGAAAAATCCCGCTTCCTCTGTGGGGGGCTTGCCGAGGGCGCAGATGATCTCGTTCGCGTTCTCGATTGACTGCTTCGCGTAGAGAATTTTCTGGTTTTCGTCGCCTGCCGTTTGGGCCTGCTCGAGGTTTTGTTGAGCGAATTGGAGTTTTCCGCTAAGGTTCTCGCTAGGGCTATCGGCTAAAAGCTTCTCTGCGACTTCAATTGCATATTCAGCAGCACTGATGTACTCTTGTGCAGCACCAGAGGCTGTAAGCACAAGCAAATTCACATTTTCTTTGAATTCGGGCACGGCACCGTGGTAAGAGAAGGTTAAACCCGACTCACTCGAGCTCAGCCCCCTCACATTCCGCATCAGGTGAATCGGGTCCAGCTTTACAAAGTAATTACCTGAGGTTTCGGCCCAAGTGGGGTCGGCTGGCTGCCACCCTTTGTTGGGTAGGTAAAATTCCACCCAAGCGTGCCTGATGAAGTTGTCCTCTGAGTAGCCCCACCCGTACATCGCGCGGGCGGGCAACCCGGCGGCGCGGGCTAGGGCAATGCTCAAGTCTGTGTACTCGCTGCAGTCTCCGACGCGGGTTTGGTAAGCCCAAAGCGCACCGTGTCGTGTCGTCTGAATTTGATAGTTAAGCCGATCGACGACAAACTCAACGATTTTTTGCCCGACGAAATATGCATTTGTCTCCCCGCCCACCGCTGAAGTCGCCGCTTGTATAATAGACGGGTGATCGGATTCCCACTTATTATCTGGATGCAGGTACGCATTGAGTCCGGAAACCTCAGATAATTCCCCGACATCGTTTTCGCTTATCCCCGGGTCATAAATGTCGACCTCGTAGATAAGCTCAAGCTGAAGCTCTTTCGTTGCGCTTGGCGATATTTCACCAACGTCGAAGACACCGTGCCAGTTGTTCTCCTCATCGACGTACATCGTCTTTATTGGGAGGCTCGATGCCGAGAGCGCGGAGAACTGCCAGCCAGCCTCCTCGGTGAAGAACATCACGTCGAGTTGCACATTGTTGATCTGTTTCATGCTCTCATTCGTCAAGCGCTCGATCAACATAAGCTTGTAATAAACAGGCTGTGAGTAAAAACGCGCTTGAATTCCTCCGAAATCTTCATCGGCTCCTAGCTGAGTTTCGTACATGATTGTCGGCAGCTCGTTCTCCACCTCTTGGGCTTGGGGTCTCGTTAGGAAGAGGCGCGTGCCTTCCGGACCTTGAACGACGACGATGTAGTTCTCATGTTCCAGTTTGCCATCGCCCCGATTGCCAAATTGTCCCTTGTACTCCGGACCGCTTCCTGAAACTAAGCCATCTACGATGCAAGAGACAAAATAGGTGAGTCGTTCCCTTGGCCTCAGACCTCCCTCGAATTTTATCCATATTGTCACGCTTGCCCCACCATTTTCAACTTTTTCAAGTTTAGCGGGAAGTGGCCAAACATTCACGCTTTTAACTGTGGGAGCAGGGATAGTCCACGGCACGCTGTTGATCATAAGGTTTGGAGTGGTGTTGAAAAGCGTGAATTGCATTTGGATGTTTACAGATTTATTTTCATTTATCCTGTAGCTAAGCTTTGTGAGTTCATAACGACCAGTTGATGGCTGTGCCGAAACGGGTGCGGCAGCTATGGTGAAAAACACGAAAACTGCTATTGTAACGGTCGCTAGTTTCATGATCCCCTACCTTTTTTGATTTGCGCACGATAGTCTAAATGGTGCCATATGCGCGTCGTGCTCGTCGAACGCCGCTCGCCCGGCGAAAGGTCTAGTTTGG
>CAYSRF010000038.1:0-7922 GCA_964433595.1 Hadarchaeota archaeon (SeqCode)
AGTTCCTGAGCCTGCTGAAAAGCTTCCCGTCTACGATCACCTCTGCTTTGTCTATCTCTGTGATAGAGGTTATCCCGATCAAGGAGTTAGTGAAAAACGCGCCCTGGGAAATGAGAATCTCATTTAAGTTGAAGTTTCCTTCCTTCACCTCAAGACCCAGCGCCGGGGCGAGCGAGATGAGCGCTCCCCTAGTGATGCCGGGCAAGAGCCCACACTCAAGAGCAGGGGTATATAGAACCCCCTGCTTTACCCAAAAGATATTCGTCGAGCTTCCTTCAGCCACCTCGCCGCGCTCGTTGAGGAATATCGCCTCGTCGTAGCCCATGCGCTCGGCCTCCCTTCGGGCGAGCACGTTCTCAAGATAATTTATCGACTTGATGCGGGATAGGGGCGAGGAGGAAATTCGTTTGAAGGGGACGACATGAGCTCTTACGTGTTCCTTCGGTGGCTCGTACTCCCTAACCACCACTAGCACCCGTCCCTCGTCCGCCCGTTGGTAAAATTTCAAGGGTCCAGCGCAAAGGAGACAGAGCTTCACATAGGCATCCTTCACGCCGGATTTTTTTACAGCATCCTCCACAGCATTTTTTATGTTTTGCTCGCCGGGAAACGGTATGTTAAGGAATTCAGAGCCCCGCTTCATTCGATCGATGTGTTTTTCTAGGAAAACAGGAGGTGAACCGGGCCACCTGAAGGTCTCGAATAGCCCCTCGCCGTAGAACAACGAGCGCAGTGGGAGTTTTTGTTTGAGCGGTTCCCCATCCAGAAACATGAATTCCTTTATCTCACCACCTCACGCGAGCGCCTTCATTATCGCTTGTGCTTTGATTAGGGTCTCCTCGTACTCCTGTTCGGGCACAGAGTCCCACATGATCCCTCCCCCTACCCAGAAGGTGCCCTTGCCCTGCGAGGAGACGAACACTCGGATCGCGACGCTCAAGGTGAAGTCGCCGGAGGGCTTGAAGATACCGATCGCGCCGCAGTAGGGGCCCCGCAAATGTGGCTCGAGTTCATCGATGATTTCCATAGCTCGACGCTTGGGGGCTCCAGTTATTGAGCCCGGTGGGAAAGTATTCCGGATTATGCTGTTGATCGTTGCCCCCTCACGCAAGGTACCCTCCACCTCCGACACCATCTGGTGGAGGGTTGAATAGGGCTCGATCTCGAAGAGCTTGTTTATCCTCACACTACCGTACTCGCAAACTCGCCCTATGTCGTTACGCATGAGGTCGGCAATCATGAGGTTCTCGGCTCGCTCTTTTTCACTTGCCAAGAGCTCTTCGCGCAGGGCCTTGTCTTCCTCAGCAGTTGCCCCCCGCTTTCGGGTGCCCTTGATCGGCCTTGTCACCAATCGCCTGCCAGTTCTCCTCAGAAAGAGCTCCATCGAGCCGCTCAAGAGCTGGAACTCACCGAAGTCCATGCAGCATGCAAACGGGACTGGTTGTACCTCGTAAAGCTTGGCGAGGAATAGCTGCGGTGGGATATCAAACGGCACGTCGAAGCGTTGCGAGAGGTTCACTTGATAGATATCACCTTTGGCGATGTACTCGCGCGCGCGCTCGACCATACGCATGAAATTCGATTTAGTCATGTTTGGGTGCGGGTCGGGGGCCTTCCTCGAGCTGGTTCTTTTCTTAATCTCACCTCGCCACTCATCGATCTTCCCTCGCGCAGCGTCGTCTTCGAAAAAAAGGAAGCAGGAGTCTGGAAACAAAGTGCCATCTTTGCGCGGGTTGGGTGCGAAGCCCTGTTCGATATACCTAAAAAATTCATAACCCAAGTAACCAACGGCGAAGTAGTCCTGGTCTAGAAAATTTTCCAAGATGGCGAGTGGGTCATCATTTAACTTCAGCTTGCGTGTGCGTGATTCTAAAGTAGTAACTCCGTTTTGAATGGAGAGAGTAAAGGCAGGTTTTGTGAAATGAATGAAGGTTCCTTCGCCGGGTGCCCAGCCGTCCTTTGAGCTGAGGAGGAGCGCCTGCCGCTCAGCTTGCCGTGGATGGGAGGTAAATTGCGAAGTCATTTTATATCCCCCTATAACACCTGTTTTTAACATTAAATCGTTCACGTCCTACCTCGTCAGAAAGTAGACAATGAGGACCGCAAGCGAGAGCACGAGCAGCAATGGCGAGGTGACAAAGTAAAACCCGTCGCTGTGATAAACATAAATCAGCCAGGGCGGCACCTGCGAGAGGTCGATGTACTTGCCTAAGATGGGGAGCAGCACGAGAGCAACTCCTATGAGAATGAGTGCTATGCCGAGCAGCGTTAGCGGGTGCATCGCGCCACTAAAGTAATTCACTTCGCTCCACATGGCCGCCACAGTACTTTCGAGCGTAGGTTGTGGTCGCGTTGAGAGCCGCCTCGACTCTTTCGCGCGTTATGCCGGGGGCGTTCCAGAGCACAATCAAAGCATTCGATGTTTTCTGCGTGATCATCGCCGATTTCGCATCGCCGAGGGTGTATGCCGCCAGCGGCTTCTCATCATCGCGTAGGATGATCTCGTCGGGCTTTGGGCTGAACTTCCGCCCATCGATGAGCTCAAAGGGCTCTGTCCCTGTCGCCAGCGTCGTCACAACTTGGCCCTTTGCTTTGTCGGCGTCGTAGACCCCCACTGCCACCCAGTGCTCGACCGTCGCGAGCAGGCAGGAGTCAACCAAGTTGTTGATTGCAGGAAACCGATCGTCGAGCGCCCGGCGGAGCAAATATTCCGGCGCGGGGCGATAGCTCGAGGGGTCTGCGCCCATCGTCTTGAAGAATGCGCGGTATGCCTTCACCTCGGCCAAGTCTAGCACGTTCAGGGCCCCATAGCGCGCCTTGAGGTCGCTGAATACTTCGCGCTTTCGCTCGACCAGTCCCTCGATGGTCGGCTCAATGGTCACGCCGCTCACTAATGCATAAGCCGCGATGAAGTCTGGGTACTTCTCCTTTACTTTTGGGTCAAGCTTCATCTTTCAACCTCCACCTCTTAGCTACGTCGAACATCTTATAAAAACCATCTTAAGAAGACCACTTTTGCAAACGGTGGATGAATTAAGGTATCACTTTCGGTGGCACTTGCTTGGCAACTGGGTTAAAATGCCATTTCCGCGCCAATTTGGGGCGATTTTTCGTGCTTTAAATACATTACTTTCGGTGACCTCTGTGGGCAAATCACTTAACGGCTTTTCACCACTTTTCGATTGAGGATGAAAATGTTAGTCCAGAAAACGGTCAAAGTTCCGATTCATTACGCTGCAACAAAAAACAAACTCTATGTGCTCGATCGGCTGACGGCGCGGCTGACCTATGCCGTCAAGCTCTGGAGCGAGGTAATCGAGCGACATGAGATTTGCACGAGGCGAGAGCTGCAGCAATTGGAGTATCAACACTTCATAAGAGATCAGACGGGATTGTCAGCTGGGTTTGTGCAGCAGTGCGGGAATCAAGCCTTCTGGATGTGGGAGAGTTATCGAAAGCTTCACTCGAAGTGGCAGAAGGCAGTAGAGAAGGTGCGTGCACGAGGAAATGAGCCATGGCTGCGCAAGTTGTTGGAGCGGGAACCATCAAAGCCATTTCATGGAAAGGATTCGAAAAGAAAAATCCCCACTCGATTCGATTATCGCACAGGTGAAGTCGAGCGTAGTGAGTGGGCAAAACTCAGTTCGCTACTCATCCGAATATCAACGCTAAAAAAGTATGAGAAACTTGTAGTTTTCCTGAACCCATCGAGCTACCACCTCGATCTCTTGGAACGAGGGGGGATTCGAGATTTTCAGCTCGTGAAGCATGGTAAGAAGTATTACGCTCATATTGTTGTTCAATATGAGGTTGAGGAGCGGCCCATTCACGCGGTTCGAGGAGTGGACCTCGGCATCAGGCGGAGCGTGGCAACCGTGTTGTTGCGCCCCGATCGACCCCTGAGGCGAGAGGATTTCTCTGTAATCCAAGATGGGCTGAAACGGCAGCGATTGAACCAGCTGAACGAGCGAGTCGCCGAATTTCAGCAGGCGAAAAAGTGGAAGGCATTGAGGAAGATGCGCGGGAAGCGGCGAAGGGTTGCTGGGTATTATGACCGCCTAACTGCCAAGCGAATAGCAGAAATCTCAAGCGGGTACATTGTTGCGATAGGTTACCCGAAAGGGATAAAGTACAGGAATTATCGAGGCAACGGCAAACGGAAGTTGCGACGTTTGATGACAAGGTGGGCATATGGGCGGATAATCAGTTACGTGCGAGAGGAATGCGCTGAAAAAGGCATTAAAGCCGTTGAATCAAATGAATGGCAGAGTTCGATGACATGTCACCGATGTGGTTCACGCAACACCGAGCGCCCGACCCAATCCACGATATACTGTTACAACTGCGGGCTAACTTACAACGCCGACTTCAACGCTGCCATAAACATCGGCTCCAGTATTTTGGCAGAGCCTCGGAGCCGAGGGGTGCAGCTGAACCACCCCAAGCTGCGGATGAACCAGCCGGAAAGGTTGGGGAGCGCAGAAGCCACCGGTCTTTGACAGGTGGTAGTTCACCAATTCTGGCGAACTCCTTGCGGGTCAACATGCGCCCGCTTCCGAGAGATTTCTACGAGCGTGATACTGCCACGGTTGCCAGAGAACTGCTGGGAAAGATGCTCGTGCATCGAACGCGGGAAGGCGTAACCTCTGGCAAGATCGTGGAAACAGAGGCCTACTATGGCAAAGGCGACCCGGCATCCCGCGCCTCACGCAAGCGGACGAAGCTGAACTGGCTTATGTGGGGGCAAGGCGGGCTAGCATTCGTCTATATGGTTCATGCCCAGTGGCTCTTCAACGTGACGACCGAGCAAGAGAGGGTCCCTGGAGCAGTGCTAATTCGGGCGCTCGAGCCGCTCAAGGGCATTAAACTGATGAAACAACGGAGAGGGACCACGAACGAGCAAAACTTGAGCTCCGGTCCGGGGAAGTTAACCCAAGCAATGGGGATTACGCATGCTCATCACGGGTTGGATTTGACGAGGCCCGAGAGCAAATTAGTGATAACCAACAGAGGGGTCGAGCCCATAGAGATCGCAAACTCTCATCGCATCGGGGTGAGTGCAGATTTAAAACGAAAACTGAGATTTTACGTCCGAGAGAACCCATATGTTTCAAAGAGGGGAAAACTCTAAATTTTTGGGGGTAGAAGTCTAATTGATAAGATGAAGGCCCGAGCCCACGTTTACATCAGCGGATATGTTACGGGGGTATTTTTTAGGTACCACACCCGGGAGCTGGCGCAGCGACTCGGTGTTCACGGCTGGGTTCGGAACATGCACGATGGCCGAGTTGAAGCGGTGTTCGAGGGAGAAAAGGAGGCGGTGGAACGGATGCTGAACTTCTGCCATCGCGGCCCCTCTGGAGCCCAAGTCACCAACGTTGAGGTCAAATGGGAAAATTATCGAGGCGAGTTCTCAGGCTTCGAGGTGCGATACGGGTGATGACATGAGTGTCCGTTCGCTAGCAAAGATCATGGAGGAAATGCGCAAGCGCTACAGGCAGTACCCCAAGCTTCGAAAGAAGTGGCGGGTTTTAGCGGGGGGCGATGAGTACGGCTACAGCGATCTCTTCTTCTACGGTCCGGGAGTAGGTGTCTGGCAGGTCAAGGGCGAGTTAAAAAGCCCTTACGAGATGGTCGGTGCTGGGGCACGGGTGGCCGCTCGAAAGGTGGACGACGAAATTCGCGAGCTCATGGAGCAGGGATTGCCCATGCCTTTCGGGCTGATCTCTCCCCACCCCAAGTTCAAGGACCGGGCGATCGTCGCGGCGGGCGTAGGCCGCTATCAAGAGTCGACCGAGCGCCTAAGAGGTCTCCTCCCGGGAAGGCAGCGGAAGGTAGACCTTGAGCTGAAGCAGAAGCTGGATGAGATACACCGAAAGTTGGGGCTGGACGCGGCGTACCGCTAGGTGTCAAGCCCCCACTTTACACCCCTGTAAAGTCCCCACTTGACAACCAAGCTGATAAGTAAAGCCGACTAAATTTTCATGGGGTCTAAAACGTCAGGCAAACCCAACGTGTTTGATGCGCTGGCTAGACCAATTCGAAAGCTGCTAGCCGAGCGGGGGTTCACCGAGCCTACCCTACCCCAAAGCAAATCAATTCCCCAAATCCTTGAAGGAAAAAATGTTCTGCTGATCGCTCCAGCGGGCACGGGAAAGACTGAAGCAGCTTTTCTGCCGGTGCTCCACCAACACCTGCTATCGCAGACGCGCGAACGTGGGATAAAGGTCATCTACATCACCCCTCTCCGGGCCCTCAACCGCGACATGCTCGAGCGGTTAGAGTGGTGGTGTCGCTCTCTCGACCTACGGATATCAGTCCGCCACGGGGACACCGCAGCACGCGAGCGGCGAGCGCAGGCCCTAATCCCGCCCGATGTGTTGATCACCACCCCCGAGACCCTCCAGATATTCCTGATGGGCCGGAGGCTGAGCCAGCACCTGCGAAGCGTGCGGTGGGTGATCGTCGACGAGGTTCACGAGCTGGCGGACAACAAGCGCGGGGCACAGCTTGCCCTCACGCTCGAGCGGCTGCGCAAGCTCAAAGGGGGAGAGTTCCAGCTCATCGGGCTCTCCGCTACAATTGGATCCCCGCAGGAGGTCGCCCGATTTCTGGTGGGCGTGGATAGACCATGCGAGGTCGTGGATGTCAGCGTCGCTCGTGATTTGAAACTAGATATCTCCTACCCCACAGCGACCAAGCGCGACGAACGGCTGGCCTCAGAACTCTACACTTACTCCCCAGTTGCTGCTCGCTTACGCACGATGCGAAAGCTAATCGAGGAGCACGGCTCCACGCTCGTCTTCACCAACACGCGCGCAACCGCTGAAATTTTGGCGAGTCGCTTCCGTCTCTGGGACATTCGTTTCCCTCTCAGCGTCCACCACGGGTCACTGTCGAGCTTCTCGAGGCTCCGGTCCGAGCGAGGGCTGAAACAGGGCGAGCTCAAGGGAATCGTCTGCACTTCGAGCATGGAGTTAGGGTTGGACATCGGGCGAATCGACCTAGTTATCCAGTACAATTCTCCTCGCCAGGTCACCCGCCTGCTCCAGCGCGTCGGGCGGAGCGGCCACCGGATAGGCGGGGTGGCTGAAGGGGTAATTATGGTTCAAGACCCGGAAGACGCGCTCGAGTCCATCGTGATAGCCGCTCGTTCTCATCAGCGAGAGCTTGAGCCAGTTGTCGTTCCCGAGAAGCCCCTTGATGTGCTTCTCCATGCGCTGGTTTCAATCATGGTCGTGCAGCGGAGGGTAAGCGTTGATGCGGTTTACGAAATTTTCCGGCGCGCCTACCCCTTCAGGAACCTCAAGCGGGAGGACTTGCTCGAGGTGCTCCGGTTCGCGCAGAGTTTAGAAAAGCGGTTAGCGCTGGTCTCCGAGGATGGGAAAGATTTTGCACGCCCGCGAGCGACGGAGCGGGTATTCAACTATTACTTTGGCAACCTCTCGATGATCCCTGAGGTCCGGCAGTACCTCGTGATTAACGACGAGCGGAACCAGCCGGTCGGGATTTTGGATGAGTCGTTCGTGGCGGAGTACGGCGAACCCGGGGTAAAGTTTGTGATAGGAGGCGAGATCTGGCGGGTGCTCCAGGTCTTCAAGGACAAGGTCTACGTGAAGCCCGACGACGACCCTCTCGGGGCGATCCCAACTTGGATAGGCGAAGAGATCCCTGTGCCCTATTCAGTCGCGCAGGAGGTCGGCAAGCTCAGGGCCCAACTCGAGGAACTCTCACGTGCAGGTAAAAAGTTTGATGAAACCGTCGCAGAACTTGCGGGGCGCTACGGCGTTTCACGCGATACAATTGGACCCGCTCTCTCCGACGTCCACAAGCAGGCCAAAGCTGTTTTACCCGTGCCCACGGACCGGCGGGTAACTGTGGAAAAAGTTAAGGAGCTCTGCATCGTCAACGCTTGCTTTGGA
>CAYSRF010000039.1:0-7546 GCA_964433595.1 Hadarchaeota archaeon (SeqCode)
ACCCAAAGGTTGTGGTTCTGCTCTTTGTATCTGGAAAAGGCGTTTGTGCGGGAGCGAAAAGCAAGAAGGATGTCGAGAGGGCCGCCGAGAGGATGATCAAGCTAAGGCTGCCGAGAGGATGACCAAAACACTTTGGCGCTAGAGTTTAAAGCCTCCTCCAAGCCCGGCCGTTGGGCAAGCCCCTCCTTGCGCGTCATAGGCACCGTGATGCAGGGCTCACCCATAACGGAGATAGCCGATAAACTGAACCTGTCTTACGAGACCGTCCTAAGATATTTGAGAGAAGAGGGTTTTTTGAGAAGTTGAAGAGAAAGATGGGTCTGAAGTAAGGGGATAATCTTGGTGCTCACGGTGGTATGATGACGGAACGCCATTTGAAGGTAGCGACACGATCAGGGTTATAGACAAAGGAAAAGGTAATAGTCAAAAAGTTCAAAGTGAGAACGCCCCTAGGAATTAAGCGTGCCCCAGCGGCACTATTTCCCTTTTGTAAATTGTGTTTATGAGAATGCCCGCTGAACAATACCAAGCGGAAAGAGCACAGAAAATTCCCACATATCCTGCGATCGTTTTGATTAGCGGATTGAATTCCCCTGCCGCCAACAGGAAAAACAAGAGAGTCAAACTTACGAAGACTGTTGTTACACCCAGAGAAATTCGCAGGGCGCCTATGGTGGCGTAGGCTGTGAAGATGCCCCATGCGATGAGGAAAACCGCCATGCCTGCAGGCGGAACTTTCGATATGACCCCCATAGTTTCCAAAAGAATCATAAACGCTAAACCGATCCAGAACGCGCCGAATGAGCTGAAGCAAGTTCCGCCGAAGATATCTCCTCTTTTAAAGTCCCACATTCCCGCAACAAATTGCGCTAAGCCCCCGTAGAAAAAGCCCATGGGAAGGACCATGCCCAAGCTTTCTGCAGGAATTATCCCTGTATTTACCACGCTCAGAATAAAAGTTGTTAAGGCAAAGCCGCCCAAACCCAGAGCTCCTGGGTTAGCTAGGGTCACCTCTTCAGCCACGGTTTCTCTCTCCTTGAATTTAAGATTCGGTGCACGAAATAAGTATACACAATTCGTTTTTAAGGTTTTCATTTCAATATCGCGCTTAGTTTTTATCTTTAAGCCAAAAGTAACATAGAATCTCACGAGTGAGTTTGGAGGTTCTCGAGCGGAAGTCGTGATTCAATGCTCGCTGTGCTTTCAGGTGGAACAGGCACGCCCAAACTGTTGCAAGGGCTGGCGCGTCTGGTCGAAAGGGAGAAATTTTCGGTCATCGTCAACACCGCTGAGGATGTCGAAGTTTCTGGACTATACGTCTCCCCAGACCTCGATACCGTGATGTACACGCTAGCGGGCATCGTGAACGAGGAGACTTGGTACGGCATCCGCGGGGATACCTTCACGTGCCACGAGATGCTGGGGCGGCTGGGTGAGCCTGAGCTACTCAGGATAGGCGACCGGGACCGGGCGGTGAAGCTTCGGCGGACGCTGGGGTTGAAACAAGGGAAGCCACTCTCAGATGTTACCCGAGAACTCTGCGGGCAGCTTGGGGTACGAGCGAGAGTGTTCCCGATGTCGGACGATCGCGTTCGCACACGTGTCGAGACTGAGGCTGGCCCCCAAAGTTTTCACGAGTTCTGGGTCCGAAGGCGTGCTGCCGACAAGGTCAAGGGTGTGAGCTTCGAGGGGGTGGAAGAGGCGAAGCCAGCGCCCGGGGTGCTCGAGGCGATCAAAAAAGCGAAGGCAATTATAATCGGCCCCAGCAACCCCGTGACGAGCATAGGGCCCATCCTGGCGATCGAAGATATCCGGGAGGAGATCATCCGAAACAGGGAGCGCGTGCTGGCGGTGAGCCCTATCGTGGGCAACGCTGCGGTCAGCGGTCCCGCGGGGGCGCTGATGCAGGGATTGGGATATAAAGTGAGCCCGCTTGGGGTGGCGCGGATCTATCGGGGGATAATCGGTACTTTGGTCCTCGACCGGAGCGATGGGGCGCGCGGAAGGGCGGTTGAGGAGTTCGGGATCAATGCTGCTTTCGCCGATTTGCTCATGCCGGATGTCGCCTCGAGGGTAAGGCTCGCGCGTGAGGTGCTGGAGCTCGCTGGGTTTTTGCGTTAAGTCCCCACTTGACACACCAGTCAACTCAGCTGAAGATTCGGTCGACACTTCACAGGTGTGCTTTACACGTGTGCATTCTTCACGCCCTGCACAGTTGACACCCCTGTCAACACCCCAGTTGACAAAAAACTGGGGATTAGCTCCAATTTGGAAATATCTCAGGTTCGATAAACATAGCTTTTAGCATCGGACGAGTTTTCAGGTGGGGAGTGGGGGCTGAGAGCTTGGAGGTGGGGCGGAGAATTTGGACCAGCTTACTCCCACTCTCGCTCGTTTTCACACTTTTGTTCGCTTCATCGCCTCTCGCTTCGACTGGTGACATGCAACGCGATTACGTCAAATACGTGCTTCAGGTCGAGCGTTCGATGGTAATCGAGGGAGTCGTCGTCGATAACAACGGCCAAGGAATTGAAAACGCGAGCATTACCGGCTGGATCCACTCCGAAATTATTCCGATTAATGTTAATACCAATAAAAATGGTTACTTCAGGATTGTGCTTCCCGGTGGCGAGAATCACGAATACTCTCTAAACATCAATGAAAATCATTTTGGCTATAATACGGATCATCCTTATCGTGGTTTCGACAACTGCACCATTGAGAACACGATCAAATCGGGCGAGCACCATCGTTTGCGAATCTCCCTTAATTACAACCCGTTCGATGTGGAGCTTGAGGAGACTTCTGGTAGCTTGACGCGCGGGTGGACGCCTTACTCCCATTCATACACAGTGGAGGACAAAGAGCTGACCGGTTATACCTACGAGCAGTTCGTGGGGTACGACGCGAGCGTGCCCAAGTATCGAATCGAGCAGTATGTGAGCCACTACGAGCCTGTTTACCGAACTGAAATGTACGTCCATCACTACGCGACTGGCGTTTACTACACCACCGAAAGCGTCCCCCACACTGGCGTCTACTACACATACGAGTGGATAACCTACTACTATTATGGGCACTTCTATATGTACCAGATCAGTGTGCCGCACTACTACACGTATTATACCTACGTGTCCGTTCCCCACTACTACCAGTACGCAGTCTACGCCTACCGCGAGGTGTTCGACCACTACGAGCCCGTGTACGCTTACAGGACCGTGACCCGCCAAGTCCTCGATCACTACGAGCCGGTCTACGCCTACCGCCTCATGCAGGATGGATACAGGAACATCCGAGTTCCCAGCTACACCCAAAAGTGGCGCATAACCGTCGAGGAGTGGGACTGGTGGGGTCTGATGTATAACGGCACGCGGACCTTCACGGTCACCACCGAGGCTGAGGCTGCTGGGTACTGGGTTGGAAAGACATACAGCTGGGGATTGGCAGGAAGCGGCAATGTCATATCAAAGGAGATGATCTACACCCTGAGCAACGGGCAGACGACGACCAGCCAGCCGTCCGCGGTCTGGGAGGCAAAAATTTCACCAACCGAACCGGCTAGAAGCGACTCGATTCGGGACGTCCGAGCGAACTACAAAATCACTACCACCCGCTACTCGGTAACCAACTACTCCCCGCAGCCCTGGGACAACAGGCAGACCACGATAACAGCGACGCCGAATAATGGCTACCAAGGCGATGTCCGGCTAGTTGTTGAAGCAGATAGTATTCAGGCGACACTAGGGTCCACGCGCCTGACTTTCTCGTCATTGGCTCAGACCACGCTCACGATGAGGCCCCACTCGATCACGAGCGGTTCACCGCACTCGGTCACAATCAAAGCGCGCGACCCGAACGGGCGCTTGGTAAAGACGCGAACCTACGACCTGACCCTGAACTCCAACAAGCCAGCTGCGTACACGACCTCCAGCACGAGCTACCGCGACGCCTGGGATGAGGTGCCATCCTACGTGCCGCCCGAGCTACCCGAGCCACCCAAGGTGCCAGATTTCATCGCGGAAGTAAACCCAACTAGTGGGAGAATAACAAATGCAAGCTATGAGAGCATGCGTGTTGCGGCTGTTTTAATTATCTACAACCGGGGGGGTCCTGGCAAGGCCACGCTTACATATGAAATAAAAGGTTTTGACAAGCATGCTGGATTCATCAGTGTAAACTTAAGTTCAAATCAAATATCAGTTCCTGGAATGAGCGCCGGGGCCTACGGCAAATCTATTGTCCCTATCACAATAGAGCTTTGGGACTACAGTCATTTCAGAGAAGAATCAGGGCAAGTCATCATAAGTGTGTATAACGGGTCACAAATTCAAGCCAAAGCTACTTTCTACCTCATCGTTCGCACAACTTTCAACATGATGTGATGATGCACGTTTAAGATTTGAAGAGCCTTACAGAGACCATCTGGGGAACACCTTCGGTTATCTGTCGTGCCCATTTTTTCAAAACTTGAGATTCACCGTTTTGGTATTTGGTCAACTCTACACTTACTTCAATCCCAATCGTTGTTTCTGGAATCCATTGGTCAAAGGCGATGCCAGCACAATTCTCAGCGAACCAGTTAACTAATGTCAGTTTTGCAACATTCTCAACTGAAATTTTGAACCAAGCTTCGATTTGAAATTCATCACCAGGATAAAGTTTTCCTTGTATAAGATTAATACTAAGAGATGGCACCGTGAATTTGCTATTTTCCACAGGCAAGTCAAATAAGAACCAGTATTGTTCTCCAACCCAGTTCTCATATTTAGAAGCAAACAAGATATCCCCACGGTTCTCTGAGCTAATCCCAAGTAGATAGGGCACGGTTAAGTTTTCTCGTTGTAGATACAGAACAACTTCTGCTGGGCTTTCACCTTCGGTTAGGTTTGCTACTTCCCATTTTTCAGGGGTGGTATAAGGGTATGGCCAATAACTAACAAGATTTTCGATAGGCCCGTTATCGCTCGTTGACAGCAGCTTAAAGCTCGCTAGGTACTGCACCCACACGTACTCTTCGCCCGCTGGCTTCCCTTCCCACGGCCTCAGCCACACCACGGCGGCAACCACCACGACCGCGACGAGCGCCACGATGATGAGCTTCCATGGCAGCTTTCGTGAGGGCTTCGGCTCACTCCTCTGTCGTTTTGGCTCACCATATCGCTCCCGCAGCCATCGCTTTACCCGCTTCCGTTCGGCGTTCACGGTTTTGCACCCGGAGCCTCAAGTCTTTTGATGCCGAGAAAGCGGTCGAAGTGACGATCGAGCGAGTATATCTCGTCGATCTTGTGGATCTTCATGGTCAGCCTGTGATGGGCATCGACGAAGTCCACCTTGTACTTTAACGCTAGTTCCAAAGCTGGCAGGCACAAGTCCCTGCGGGCATCGCCCGCCCTCAGTCCGGTACAGCCGAAAAACCTCTTCATAATCTCCTCGATCCTCGCCGGACGTTCTCGTTCCCTTTTCATCAGGACGTGCACGATTTCAGCCACGGTGAATACTGACGTTCTCACCTTTTCCCTTCCTCGCTCGATCTTTCTTATTATTTGCCTGCAAGCTTCAAGCTTTTCTTCAGGCTCGCCAAGGAAAGCGCAAAGGTTTTTCTGTAAGTGTCCAATATGTAAGAGCGTCTTCCCCATAACCGATTACTCTAGGCATTTATATCATCCAAATCTCGTTTTTCGGTTTTGGTTTAAATAACGCACCTGTGCACGCGACTCAATCCCGGCCCGCCCCTGCCACATGCTCACTTGTCGGCGCGGTCTTCGCTGCTGCTGTGGCCTTTCGCCACTCTGCCTCACCATTCCACTCCGCGGTATCGGGCAACCTTTGGCCTAAAGCGGGGACATACGACCGCTTCCGGGTTTCTGAGTTCGCACCTATCGGCAAGTGCGCAGATCTCGCAGATGTTTTCCGTGGTCGCCCCCGACCCCCTCCGCTGTCGCAGCGTCCAGAGCACGTAGCCAGCGGCCCCCACCACTAGCACTCCGATCCCGAGTTCGACTATCGTTTTATTCTCCCCTTTAGAACTTTCTCTTGAGCCGTTTTAACTTTGGCGATGGGCGGTGATGTTCGAATATGATTCCTTTGGGCTAAAGTAGCTCGTATATTGTCGTCCGCTGCCGAGGCGTGCGCCCAAGCTCAAAAATGAGTTGCCTGAGTTGCTCGGGTAACATCACCTGCCGCTCGCCCCCAGCCGCACGGGTGATGTTCTCCTCGAGCAGCGTTCCCGAAAGATCGTTCGCCCCCGCGCGAAGCATGAGCTGCGCCCCCTGCGACCCGAGCTTCACCCAAGAGGTCTGGATGTTATCGATAAATCCGACAAACATCAAGCGCGCGACCGCATGCACGCGAAGGCTTTCAACTTTTTTTGGCGGGAAGCTTATGAGCCCGTCTCGCTGGAGTGGGGTGTTGCCCGGCATAAACGCTAGCGGGACGAACTCGGTAAAGCCTCGCGTCTCACGTTGGACCTCACGGATGAGGGCAAAGTGCTGCGCCAGCTCTCGCGGTGTCTCAACGGTGCCGTAGAGCATTGTCGCGGTCGTGGGCAGGCCCAAGCGATGGCATGTTTTGATTGTCTTTACCCACTGCCCCGTACTGATTTTTTTCGGGCAGATGATGTCACGCACACGGTTGACCAGAATTTCAGCTGCCGTACCAGGAACCGAATTCAACCCCTCATCACGAAGTGCTTTGATCACTTCTTCGATTGACAATCCCTCTTGCTCGGCGATGTGGTTCAGCTCGGCAGGGGAAAAGGCGTGAATGTGAATGTCGGGCGAGATTTTTCTGATGGTTCGAAGCATGCCGAGGTAATTTTTTAAACCAAACTCCGGATGCAAGCCACCCTGCACGCAGACCTCGGTTGCGCCAAACGCGAGCGCTTCTCGAACCTTGGCCGCTATCTGTTCGAGCGTGAGCACGTATGCATCTGGGTCGCTCGGCAAACGTCTGAACGCGCAGAACTTGCAACTCCCAATGCAAATATTTGTGAAATTTAAATTTCTGTTGATGACATAAGTTACGATGTCGCCAACCCTACGCCGCCTCACCTCATCCGCAACGCCAACTAGCGCTCGAAGCTCCTCGCCCTCAGCTCGAAGCAATCGCTCGCCCTCGGCCACGCTCAGTTCCTCGCCGGCGAGCGCTCGGTCGAGAATTTCCCTGAACTCGAGGTCGGCCCGCAGTTCACCTTGCGCGATATCCGTCCTCGTCAGCGAGCTTGAGGACATGCTTCTTCACCTTCTTTGACATGAATCTCTCATCCTTCACGTAGCGCGGGTATATCGGCAACCGCTCGCGCGGCGTAAATCCAGCGCGCTCGATCACGGCTCGAAGTTCAGCGACGCTCGGCCAAGGGTGTTCGGGATTGATAAAATCGGGTGTCACCGACGAGATACCGCCGAAATCGTTCGCCCCCGCTCGGAGAATGGCTTCGATCACGCTGATTTCACAACCCCCCCGTTGTATAACTAAGGGTTGTTTAAATGCAGTTTGGGTTTCGCCTTTAGGAATACAACTCCCCAGTTGTACAACCCCCCCGTTGTAG
>CAYSRF010000040.1:0-7193 GCA_964433595.1 Hadarchaeota archaeon (SeqCode)
GTCGTCTTTCTTCTCTCTGATATTGTTCTTTTGGTTACTCTCGGCTTTTCGACGACGGTGAAGCCGATTTCAAGTGGTGCGGCCGGCGGGATTCGAACCCGCGCAGCAGGCTTTTCCCGCTCTTCATGGGAAGCCTGAGTCCTTTGGCAGCGCTTGCTTTAACCAGGCTGGACCACGGCCGCACAATTAAATGTTAATCCAGTTCTAATTAAATTTTTAATTTCTAGGACATATTAGCTGGCTGCCTTGACGCACGTCACAGCTGCATACAGCCTGGGTTTGCCTCTTTATAAACAACATCCGCCCAAAGCCTCGGCGGGAGTGATGAAAAGAAGGGTGGCGAATGTTCGCCATCATTCAACGCGGCACCTGATACCTTTGATGAGCTCAACTTCGGCTCTTCGCTCTCGGCAGAAGCGGACTATCCTCAAGGCGATGTCCAGCCTCTCGGCTTTCACGATGCTGTATTGAACCACTCCGCCATATTCTCCAATTCCAAGCGCTCTCGCAGACGGTATAGGCTCCGTGGGGCCTTGCCTCTGAAATCATAAATTACGTAGTGGCGAACGTTCGCCAAGTGTCGGGGGATGCTCAGGTTCTTGCTCTTGGAGAAAACTAAATCTTACAACCTCATTTTGACATGCAGATTGCCAAGCTAATTAATTACTTATAACACTGTTATAGATGTATTCTGTGTAAGCCAAATACTTCAGTAAGATCTCATTCTTCTGACTTAGCGATTTTGTTCTGAGCTTCCTTCCCAACTCTCGCTTTAGCATGACAAAGGTTATTTTTGCGTCGCTGAGAAAAACAATAGGCTCATTGGATAGAGGAAATGTTTGGAAGGTGATGAACGGAATTTTAAATAAATCCTAAGTTCCAGAACTAGTTGAGAGTTGGATGCGATAAGTGAGAGGATGAGGGGCAAACTAACGACCGTAGGAGCCATTCTGCTTATCCTTTCGGCGTGTATTGCAGGCTTCTACTTGGCAATTGCGAGCATTTCCGAATTCGCCGAAGTTTATCCTTCTTGGTACGATTACCAGTCTTGGTACCCCAGTATCCCAAGAGGGTACGAGGGCACGAAAGCAAACGTATCTCTCGGGCTTTGGGCTTCTGTTTTTGTAATCGTGCTAGCGGCTGGAATACTAGCACTCAAGAAGCGTAGGCTCAGTTTTGTGTCGATAGGGTCCGCTTTCGCGGCTATCTTGCTTATTTTCGGAATTTGGGTTGTTCCCATTTCACCGGCAATTTTCTGGGGCTTTCCTGCGGTTGGTGCAGTTTTCCTTGGCGCTATCTTAGTGGGGCTTAGCGAAAAGGGACCGAGCGTGCCTTCCGCTCTCAAGAAAAGGTACCTGCCGAATCTGGCCATGGGCTTGGTGGGAATTGGGGCTTTCACCTCACTGCTCTTGACAATTTGGGGGTTTACAGCGGCTCCAGAAGGTTGCCTCGCCCCTCTCCTCAGGAGAATAGCCGCCGGAGTAGCTGGACTTGCATGTTTTGGTCTCTGTATTAGTGATGCGTTCCTCATTTGGAGGCGGAGCCGGGTGATTTACACAATACCTACCTTGGCACTCACACTGCCCCTTAGCCTACTCCCTCCCTTCTTAGTGTGGATGCCAGAGTTAATGGGTCTCTCATTACTTTTCATCAGGGTCCCAGTCATTCTAGCAACAGTGCTTGTCGTCACCTCTCAAAGAGGGGCTTGAGTGGAGAGGCCCAAATGTTGGAGTCAATCATGAACATGCAAGATTTCCCATATTTCCTTCAACTTTTTTGATAGGATGCGAGAGCCCCGCACGCAGCTTCTGAGCTCGGCCTTAAATTCGTCGATGCTCGTGCTGGGTCTGAAGATCACTCTCTGCTTTCGCTTTTGACTATCCAAATCACTTCTTCCACCTTAGAATTGAGAGGAGGTTCTTTATGAGCAGAAAATCCTAAAGCCGCTTCCGCGCAACTTCAGTTAGTTCAGTCTTCGTCAGCAGCCCCACCAGCTCCCCCTCAAGGTTCAGCACGGGAAGGCTGGAGAATCGCTGCTCGAGCATGAGGCGCGAGACTTTGGAGAGCTTGGCATCGGTTCGCGTCGTCGTGGCCGGCTGGGTCATGATGTCCTCGACGAGCAAGTTTCTGATGCGCTCGCTCTTGTGCCGATCGGGAACAACCTCCTGAAAAGCTGCAAGCTTCATTGCCACATCTCGCACCGTTACGACGCCGACGAGCTCCCCGCCCTCAGTGACCGGCAAGCCGACCAAATCCTCATCGAGCAACAGCCGGCGCGCGTAGACGACCCGATCCCCCGGTGAGACGGTCGTCGGGCTGGCCTGCATCACCTGCCCCACATAGACATCCTCGTACCCCGAGCAAACCTTCGCGAAGTCTAGCTTGGTCACGATGCCCGCGAGGTGCTCCCCCTCGACTACTGGAAGTCCGCTGATGTCGTGGTCGAGCATGATCTCGGCGGCCCGCTTCACCATTACTTCCGGGGCCACGGTAATCGGGTTAGGGGTCATCACATTCGAGACGTGTGTCCGTCCGGGGGGCAAGCGGTAGGCTGTGCTCGACCCCATCTCACGAGCTATGTCCTTCTCGGTAATCATGCCCACGATTTTGCCCGCCTGAAGCGCTACGAGGCGAGAAATCTCGTTCCGTTGCATCAGGTCGATCGCGTTCGCTAAAGGCTGGTTCTTGTCAAGCGTCACGACGGGCGAGCTCATGATTTGACTCACACGCATTTAGACACCTCAAATCAATAACTCCAGCAGGTCGTGCTCGGTTATTATCCCCTTGAGTTCATCTCGTTCGATCACGGGCAGGCAGCCGCACCCGCGCTCACGCATGAGCCCCGTAGCTTCCCCAAGGTCGGTCTCGGGCGCCACGGTCAGCACATCGCGAGTCATTATCTCCTCAACGCCTACAGACATCGCCTCGTCTACGCGTTGCGAGAGCATGTGCTCGAACACCTTGCTCGTCCCGAAGTAGCGCAGGATGTCGACGCTCGTGACGATGCCGACCAGCTCTCGTTCGCGCACCACCGGCAGGCGTCGAACTCCTCGAGAGATCATCCTTCTGGCTGCTTCACGAATTTGAAGTTCGGGCTCCGCAGTGATCACGTGGCGGGTCATGTGGTAGCTCACGGGGGTCCCGATCGTGGCTGGCACATAGGCAATGAAATCACGCTCCGAGACGATGCCAGCAATCTGCTCGCGCTCGTCGAGGATGGGTATCCCCCCCACGCCGGTTCGGAGGAGCAGCCTCGCGGCATCGATTATCGACATGTCGGTGGTTCCGTGGATCACCCGCTCGGACATAATAGTTCGCACGGGCTCGTTAGCCGCGGCGAAGAAGTTGCCCCTTAACCTCTCTTGCACAATCCTGAATTTTTCACCTCCGCCCAAGAAGTCGATGATGTCGCGTGTGCGGATGACGCCCATGAGTTTTTTGGTACCCGGGCTTGCCACAGGTAACCTTCGCACACCCCGCTCGACCATGAGTTCAGCTGCATCTTTTATTCGCGTCGTCGGGGAAACTGTTATCACGGTTTTTCGCGCGAGGGACATGATGCTCCCCTCCTCCCGGTGGCGCCTCGACCTGAAAGCCAGCGGCCCACGTTTGATGGATTTGTAATGGGGAAATCTCCGCACTCAATCACCCACATGCTACTCTTATGATATCTGAACGACTCACGATTCCTACGAGATTGCCATCATCGACGACCGGGAGCCTGCCCACGTTGCGTTTGAGCATGATTTCGATGGCTTCAGCGAGCGGCACCTTGGGCGAGACAGTTATCGCGGGGGTGCGCATGAGGCTTCGCACCTTGGTAGGTGGACGCCCGCCCTTCGCTGATTCCTCTGCCAATCGGATCTCCCCGGAGCGAATGATATCCGAGCGAGTTACCATGCCGATGACCTCGAGCTTGTGTTTTTGCTTGTCGTAGCGCGTGACGGGCAGACCCGAGTAGCGATTTTGCTCCATGCTGCCCCAGACGCGGGATATCTCATCATCCCGCTCGCATGTTACGACCCTTTTGGTCATGATGTCGCCGACCGTGGGCTTTGACTTCATCCCGCCCACAATTTTTTTGAGGATACCATCCAGCCTGATGAGTCCAATCACGGTTTTATCGCTGTAGCTCTGGACCACGGGCACGTTCGAGATTTCAAGCCTGACCATGTCTTTGGCGAGTTTGGCAAGGTCGCCAGCGGGGGTTGCGATGAGCCGGGGGGGAAACATGAGACCTGCGACGGGGATGTTAGAGCGGGTCGAGGTGATACGAATGATCTGGCGGGCAGTGATTATTCCTTCAAGCCTTCCCCCATCGATTACGGGAAGAGTTCGAAAACCACTCGAGCGCATGACCGCCCGAGCTCGGGTGACGAGATCGCGTGAACTGACGAAAATAGAGCAGGGTTGCATAACATCGCTAATGCTGACCCGCATGAGCAGGTCCCGGCATACCATTCCACCATCTACCCGCCCATCGTGTCGCGGCAGTTCTCACAAACCCACATACCGTTTACTTCGTAGAGGGCAGTTGTAACCTCACCGCAGACCTCGCAGACGCTCTGCCCGATCTCCTCGCGCTCAGGCATCGGTGCATGCGTGACTACCTCGGTGAGCTCGGGAGAAATCGCGGTGATGTCGCTCGCGGTGAGGATACCTACAAGGACCCCGCGCTCGACCACAGGCAAACGTCGAATCTTGCTGTGAGCCATCATCCGTGCGGCCTCTGTCATGTCTACGTCAGGGGCGATCGTCGTTATCGGGCTCGACATGATTTTGCCAACCTTGACCTTGCTAGGCTTCAAATCCAAGCTCACAACTTTCATCAGCAGATCCCGCTCGGTCAAAATTCCGATCGGCTTCTTTTTCTTCACGATAATGATACTTCCCACTCCGCGCTCGGCCATGAGCTTCGCTGCCCGGTCGACCGTGGTGTTTGGGCCCGCCGTGAGAACTTTGTCAGCCATCGCGTCTCTGACCGAAACAACGCGCTTCACGAATCCACCATTCTTCAATAATAGATTATGCTATTTAAAAACTTGTAACACAGAACTTCACTGGGTTTAGCTTGGGGGTCGAAGAGTGGAAACGTGCAGCGGCCGAGGCGGCAGCGAAGCTTGTAAAGGGAAACATGCTGGTCGGTCTAGGCTCGGGCACGACGATCGCGCAGGTGATTCGAGCCCTAGCGAAGTCAAGGCCCAAATCGGTCTTCATCCCGAGCTCTTTCTCCACTCAAAGGCTTGCGAATAAGTTAGGCTTGAAACTAAGCTCTCTCGATGCCCACGAAAAACTCGATCTTGTGATAGATGGGGCCGATGAGGTCGACCCAAATTTCAACTTGATCAAAGGAGGAGGTGGCGCTCACACCCGCGAAAAAATCGTTGCGAACGCGGCGCAGCAAGTTGTCATCGTCGTGGATCGAACAAAATTGGTCCGACGTTTAGGTGAACGTGCACCCGTACCGGTCGAGATGTTGCCCTTCGCGCGCGAGTATACAATGCGCAGGCTTGCAGAACTCGGAGGTAAGCCCAAGTTGAGGTTAACCTCGGCCGGAGCACCTTTCGTGACCGATAACGGCAATTACATCGTGGACGTGAAGTTTTCACAAATTGCTCAGCCAGCTCAGCTTGAGGCGGCAATCAACCGCGTGCCGGGTGTTGTTGAAAACGGGATTTTTGTGAACGCTGCAGATTTTGTCCTAGTTGGGTATGAAAAAGGCTGCTCAAAGCTGCGGTCGAAGAGAGATTTTCTGAAGTTTGTGCAAGGCATCAATGTTTAAGAATTTGAGCGCGCAAATTGATTAATGCCGGAGTAGCTCAGGTGGTCCGAGCGCGGGACTCATAGCCTGATCGGCGGTTGTGAGTGCTGATTCACGAGATGATGTGAGAAATCCCGAGGTCAGGGTTCAACTCCCTGCTCCGGCACTACTATTTAATAGGATTGACTCCAAGTTTGCGAGGTGATGGTTTGCTGAAGACACCAGTCGTGATCGTAAACTTCAAGACCTATCCTCAATCGGTGGGCGAGCGAGCGGTGGAGCTTGCCAAGATAATCGCCTCGGTGGCTAAGGAGAAGGGGATAAACGTCGCGGTTGCCCCCCAGAACCTCGATCTTTACAGAGTTGCGAGTCAGGTTGATATCCCAGTCCTCGCGCAGCACCTTGACCCCATCACCCCGGGCGCCCACACGGGATGGTTACTGGCAGAGACGGTGAAGGCAACGGGGGCCGTTGGTTCATTGATTAATCACTCGGAGCACCAGCTTCAGCCTGAGAAAATTGAGCAGGTGGTAAAGCGTCTGCGAGAGTTGGAGCTAACGAGTGTCGTCTGTGCGAAGGACCCAGAGGTTTGTAAGCAGGTCACAGCTTTCAAGCCCGATATGGTCGCGGTTGAGCCTCCTGAGCTGATAGGGACCGGGCGGGCGGTGTCAAAGGTCAAGCCCGAGGTCGTGAGCGACGCGGTCAAGCTGGTACACGAGGTTAACCCGGAGGTTCGGGTGCTTTGCGGTGCGGGGATAACAAGCGGCGAGGACATACGAATCGCGCTGGAGCTGGGCGCCGAGGGCGTGCTCCTCGCATCAAGCGTGGTGAAGGCCCCCGACCCTCGAGCGGCGATGTTAGACATCGCTAAGGGAATAACTTCGAAATAAGACGAAGATGGGTAGTGGCATGAAGGAGCTCTCTCGATTAGAGGCAGTCCCCTCTTAGAACGGGAAAAATCAGGAACTTCCCTTCCGCGCCAACATTTTCAGAGCTTCGATCGACCTAGGCTCGAGTCGCAAAAACTGATTTTTGATATTTTTCAGCGCTTTAACGAGCAATAAATGTGTATTTTTATACGTGATTTAAAACAATTTATAGCGTGTTTGAGAGGCTGAAGCAGCAGGGGTAACAGTGGCGGATTCAAAATGCGGATAAAAAAAGGTCTGATACTGGGGGTTTTCTCAGCAAAAGGGGGTGTCGGGAAGACTACGACCGTGGCCAACTTGGGTGCAGTTCTGGCTCAGAAGCTCAAAAACCGCGTCATCATTGTCGAGACCAACATGACCGCTTCAAACTTAGGCTTGCACCTCGGCATCCTAGATCCGCCCGTGGTGATTCAGGATGTCGTTTTCGGCAAGCTCAAGGTCAACGAGGCGATTAGCATTACCGACTATGGGCTCCACGTCATCCCGGGCTCCGTTGCATTCAC
>CAYSRF010000041.1:0-6999 GCA_964433595.1 Hadarchaeota archaeon (SeqCode)
GATCCCGTTGCATGGCCACGGGTGTAAGCACCAAGCTTCGGCGAGGTGTTCAGCCCGGTGGTACATATCAGCTGAAAAGTTCCAATGTGTCCAGCTAGTGCGGAGGGCGCAGACCTATGCACGGCACTTTTTTTTATGGAAAATCAAGTTCCAAATGAAAATTTCAGTTCAAGTTACAAAATATATGTTGAGAGCCTACTGGAGTTCGCTTCCTTGAAAATTTACGGGAAGCTTATCGCATTGTTAGGACATGCTTGTTCGCAGGCTCGGCATTCGATGCAGTCGTCAGGACGCGTAACCACGGCTTTTCCCCTAACTATGTCGAACACATTCCCTGGGCAGACCTCGGCGCAGGCAGCCGCACCCTTACACTTTTTTGTGTTGACGATTGGAGGCACGCTTACACCTCTTTTTTCTGTTTTATTAAATTGCTTATATACCCTGCTATCCGGTTGCGGAGGGACTTGCTCTTCAGGTTCACGAGTTCGTCAAGCGCAAGGCAATTTTGTTTGAAGTCAGTCGAGAATTTATCGGGGTAACGCTTGATCAACTCTCGTGCAGCACGCTTGATGTACATCGGTCTCACTCGCCCCATCTAATTCCTCCGCTCGCTTGGCTTTATCGGCCCATCTAAAAAGCTTTTCTCGGCTAGTCGACGCTCCTCGCCACGCGCAGCGCGAGCTTCGCCACCTTGATAGGCGAGCCTCCCAGTAGCCGTATCATTGCTTCCTTCCCAGGGGCGCCTCGGTCGAAAATTACTTGAGGCACTTTTCTAGTTTTCTTAATTGCTTGTTCAGTTCCCCATACCATCGTCTTGGCGCCGCGGGGTTCTCTGTATCGATCGAACCCGCTCACGCTTAGTCCAAGTTTTTTACACACACGTAAGATTCCTTCGGAAAAGCGGATGTTCAGACCAGCTCTAACCCTGTGATCGTGATGCATCGCGGTAAGAACAAGGTTCGCGACGTGTTCGGAGCCACCAAGCTTGGGAAATCCCGTCAGGCGCGCACGGTTACCAACTCTCACGATCCTGCCGGAGAGCCCAACTACATCCGAGGTTTTCTCCGCACCGGGCAGGGCCATCACGATGTTTGAGCCAACCTCGGGTAGGAGCTTGACGAACTCTGAGTTTTCTGCGAGGAGCTGAGCGGCCTGCCACACCTCTTCGAGTGCACGGCCCTTTTCCGCGCTCAGGAATAGCGCCGCCATCTGGTTGACCGGCATGACGCCTTTCCCGACTTTCAACCTGTTTTCAATTGCGCCCTCGATGAATTCTCTTGCGTTGGAGATCGCTTCGTGTAAATTGGCTCCCTTTGCGAGCTCCGCCGTTATCGCGGATGCGAAAGAGCAACCCGTACCATGCGTCGGCTGGCTAGTAACTCGTGGGCTTTTGAACTCCTTGAATTTCCCATTGATGTAGAGCACATCGACGATTTCCCACCCCTTCAAGTGCCCCCCCTTGACGAGGACAGCTTGTGGGCCTAGCTTGGAGATCACCCGGGCAGCCTTCCGCATGTCGGCTTTCGACCTAATTTTGAGCCCAGCGAGCTTCTCGGCTTCGGACACATTTGGAGTGACGAGCTTTGCGCACGCCAGCAGCTTGGTGAGCGCCTCGAGAGCATCCTCGCGCAGAAGCGGAGCGCCAGTGGCAGCGACCATCACTGGGTCAACCACGAGGCGAAGCCTGTACCGCTTCGTCCCGGCTTCCACGGCCCGAATGATGCCCACATTGCTCAGCATCCCTGTTTTCGCCCACTTGACCTCGAAGTCGCGCATGATTGTGTCGAGTTGCTGAGTTACGAACTCTGGGGGTAACTCGAAGGTTGCGTCGACGCCCCGCGTGTTCTGCGCGGTAACTGCGGTCACGACGCAGAGTCCATGGACACCCAAAGCGGCAAATGTTTTAAGGTCAGCTTGGACTCCCGCCCCGCCACCCGAGTCTGAGCCTGCAATGGTGAGGGCGCACGGCACCTTCATGCTTTCACCCCCAGCAAGTAGGTTGGACGAGCTTTGATTATTTTCACATTGACGAATTCACCGAGCCCGGCGTTGCTTATTATGGCTGGCTTGTAGTTTGGGAGCCTCGCTATGTAGCCTCCTTTCTCCCCCGGCTCAGTTACCAGTCCTTCGACGACCCGCCCGATGTAGCGTTTGTTTTGTTCGTGGCCAATTGCGCGGCATTTGGCACTCAGTAACCTCGATCTCCTAGCCACCTCTCGCCCGTTTACCTGAGGCATTCGCGCCGCATCGGTAGCGGGCATGGGCGAGAAGCGCGTGAGGTTCACCTTGTCTGGCCTCGCTCTCTCGACCAGTTCACACGTGTGCCTGAATCCTCGCTCGCTCTCCCCGGGAAAGCCAACGATAACATCGGTGGCGAGGTAGAGATCCTCGAAGCGTCCACGGAAAGCGTCCACAATTTCCATGAAATCATCGACGGTGTATCCTCTGCGCATCGCTTCGAGCACATCATCGTCTCCGCTTTGCACGGGTAAATGCAAAAATTTGTAGATTTTCTCACTATCGTAAGCATCAAGGAATTCGGATAAGATCGGTTCCACGTTTCGTGGGTTCATCATTCCGATGCGGATTTTAAACTTACCATCAAGCGAGGTGATCAAATTGAGCAATTCAGATAGGTTTGTCCCAGCATCTAAGCCATAGGCAGCTGTGTCTTGGGCTGTGAGCAAGATTTCGCGATAACCAGTATTAATTGCAGCCTCAACCTCGCTGATGATAGATCGAGCATCGAAGCTGCGCAGTTTGCCACGCGCGAACTTGACTGAGCAGTAGCTGCAATTGGAGTTACAACCTTCGCAGATCGCTACTATCGCGCTCACCTCGCTTGAGCGAAGCTTGGGCATGGTCGGCTTTTCACGAGGGGATTGTTCGAGTGTTCGAACATTTTGTTCTTCGCGCGCTATCCGCTCGAAGACCCCAGCTATTTCACCAACAGACCTGCATGAGACAATGCCGGCAAAAGTTCCAATCTGTTTGACCGATGCTAGGTCTATGAGCGGCAGACAGCCAGCCACGACTACGCACTTCCCGTCTGAGTTCCGGAGCTTCCTCAAGCGGCGCAGCATTCTTCGGTAAGTTGTCCCCTTCACGGCGCACGTGTTGACAATTATGGCGTCAGCTTTGGCTGGGTCTGGGACCACTTCGTGCCCAGCGGCAGTGAGCTGTCCCAGCATGAGCTCGGCGTCGCCCCGGTTCATCGTGCAACCGTAGGTTTCACAGTACACGCGCATGATATCAACTTTTATTTACACTTTCGGGCAATAAAATCAGAGGGTGTTCATGAAGAAGATTCAACTGACGCTAGTCCAGATAGACAACTATGGGCCTTGGACGATTACGCCGGAACCGCGCCGAGAGGCTGAGCTCCAAGCCCTGCAGGCAAGGCTGTTCACCGAGCTCGAACAGCAGTTCGGCTCGCGCAAGGGGCTCATCTTTCCGACCAGATTCGACAACTTGCTCGCAATCACCAACAGCATCTCGCTTGAGGAGCACCGCGCGATTCAGCGGGTGATAAATGAAAAGTTCCCGGTCACCGTGAGCATGAGTGTTGGCGCGGCCCCTACCTCTTACGAAGCGCAAGTCCAGGCGACCTTGGCCCTGCAGCACGTCGGGGGCAGCAGGTCCTCCGAGCGGAAGGGAGTTCTCGTGGGCACTTGCGTGGGTGAGCCGGATGAAGATTGGGTCCAGATCGCGCACATGGACGTAAATCACTCGACGTTGATTACGGACAGCGAACCAATCTATGACACCCATCTCCTGCTCCAGCGAACTCACCTCGCGTTGATGTCGGCGCTGTTGAGGAGAAACGCCTTGGTATTTTACACAGGCGGGGACAATTTCATGGCCGCCTCCAACGGCCTCGAGGCTGGCGAACTCGCGGCGGTTTTCTCGGAAGTCAAGCGCGAGTTGGGGGTTGAGCTCAAGGCGGGCGTGGGTGCAGCCCGGACGGCTGAGCTCGCGGCGCACTTGGCGAGCGAGGGGCTCCACGAGATCCGCAAGCACCAAGCTAAAGAGCGCATCGTCTACAAAACAGAATGATGCAGGCTTACTTTACGTTCCTTGCACATCTTTTTCGGTTTCGGGTATCTTTAAATATTTTTAGATATCTTTAAATACCCCCATGAATAGTAGGATTGGGGGCTGAAAAGTGAAAACTGTACAGGTGCTTCTCAAATTACCATCACGACTCCTGCAGGGGATTGACGAGATAGTTATCGAAGAGGGTTATGCTTCCCGGCAGGAGTTCATTCGTGAAGTTATTCGGGAAAGAATTCGCGCGGGCACACGGGTCGAACTTGTGGAGGAAGAGGTCGCCCGCCGAAGGCGAATGGTTATGGATAAAGTCAAGGTCACCCCACCTCCTCAGTCCAGCCTCCAAAGGGGTGTCAGGCGGGAGGGTTAATCCCCGCTGTAGGACGAGCCTCCCGCCTAAAGCTCATCGCCTGTGGAGGAGTTTCTGGAGGGCCCTCCACAGGAAACTTGAAAGGGGAAGAGTCCGCCCTGAAATCGATGCCTTCCCCATTCTAATTTGTTCAAAGATCGAGTCGACTTTCGGCTTGCAATTAACCCTTGTGTAGGCCAAACCGATTTCGTCGCAGCGGTGGGCATCTGAGCCGGCGACCATGGGTATCTCATTCCGTTCGGCAAACCTTCGAGCCAGTGGGTTGCTGATGAAAAGCGCGCGCGAGTTCAGGGTCTCGATCGCGTCAAACTTCGCCCTATAAACTAGGCTTGGCTTTCGCCCAAGTGCAAATGGGTGGGCGGCAATGGCAATGCCCCCCTGCTTTTTTATTTGCTTGACGGTTTCTTTGGCTGATAGTTCTCGCGGCACGAGTTCGCTGACGCCGAGTCCAAGGATATGGCCGTCAACGCTGGAGATCTCCACGCCTGGGATGATCACGAAGCCGCGTTTGGAGAATTTCTTTGTCTCAACATGCCCATGGATGGTGTTGTGATCAGTGATCGCGATGCCGTTGAGCCCTCTTGCTTTTGCAGCCCTCACTGCATTCTCAACGGAACAGAGTCCATCATAAGAGTGGAATGAGTGCACATGCAGATCGATGCGGAGCAACTACTTCACCTTGGCGCCTGGCTTGACTGGCTTGTCGACGGTCAAGATGGAGATCCTCCCTTCATCCTCGGTGGCCAAGAGCATCCCCTCGGACTCCACACCCATGAGCTTCACCGGCTCAAGGTTGGCGACGATTGCGACTTGCTCGCCGATGAGTTCCTCTGATAGATAGTGCTCAGCAATTCCCGCCACTATCGTGCGCCGTTCTCCAGCGAGCTCCAGCTCGAGTTTCAGGAGTTTCTTCGAACCGGGGATTTTTTCTGACTTTGTCACTCTACCGATTCGGATGTCGAGCTTTTCAAAATCCTTGATTGAAACATGTGTTTTCAGTGGTTGGGATGGGTTATCAGTTCGGACCTTCGTGAAGAGAACCGATGGCTTTCCTATTCGGTGCCCTGGCTCGATGTCGAATTTCCTTGCCTGTTCCCAACTACCTATCTCAACATTTAGCTGCTTGGCGAGCTTGTCACAAGTTGAGGGTATGAACGGTGAGAGAGCGATGCACAGCGTCTTCACGAGATTCGCGCAGTTGAGGAGGCAGTCAGCCGCTTTCTGGGGGTCGCTTTTTATCGCCTTCCAAGGTCTGCAAGACTGGAAGTACTCGTTCCCGCGCCCAGCAATTGCCATAATTTCCTCAAGTGCTGGGGTTACCTTTAGCCCCTCCAGCAGTTTTTCCACTTTCCCTATTCGTTCGCTAACCTCAGCCTCGAGCCCTTTGTCGATTTTCCCTTCTGGTACCTTTCCTCCGAAGCGGACTTGGGTGAAAGTGAGCACCCGATGCACGAAATTCCCAAGCACATCCGCAAGTTCGTCGTTCAGCCTCGTGCGCAAGCTCCCTTCGGAGAAATTGCCATCTTGGCCAAAGGACACCTCACGGATCAGGAAGTACCGTATAACGTCAGAAGAATACTTCTCAACGAGGTAAGCCGGGTCGATGACGTTGCCGAGTGATTTGCTTATTTTTCGTCCGTCCACCGTCAGGAACCCGTGCGCGAAGATTCGTCTGGGCAACTCATAGCCGGCTGAGAGTAGCATTCCGGGCCACACAACGCAGTGAAAGCGTAGGATGTCTTTCGCAATGAGATGGGCGTCAGCTGGCCAGTGGTCGCGCGGTAGCATGTAGTTTACGAGAGCATCAAGCCAGACCCAGATCGTCTGCTTGGGATCACCCGGAACTTTTATCCCCCACTCCAGCCTTGGGCGGGAAACGCTGACGTCTCTTAGGCCGCTTTTGAGGAGGCTGAGTACCTCATTCTTCCGTGCCTCGGGTTGGATGAATCGGGGGTTGCTCTGGAGGTGTTTCAGGATCTGATCTCGGTATTTTGAAAGTTTGAAAAAATAGTTCTCCTCTTTGATCAGCTTGGGCTTCCTTTGGTGAAGGGGGCATTTCCCATCGATAAGGTCATCCTCCACGATGTAGGCCTCGCAGCCCTCGCAGTAAAGGCCCTCATACTCGCCCTTGTAGATGTCACCGCGCTTTTGGATTCGCTTGAAGAACTCCTTCACGTTTCGTCGATGGCGCTCTTGGGTGGTTCGAATAAAGTCGTCGTAGCTTATGTCGAGGATCTTCCAGGTGCTGACCCATATCTCCGCCATCGAGTCCGCGTAGGTTTGGATTTCCTTGAAACCCTGCTCCTTTGCAGCTTCAACTGTTTTTACTGAGTTCTCATCAAGTCCGGTCAGGAAGAAGACATCGTCCCCGCGTAAGCGGTGCCATCGCGCAAGCACATCCGCAACTATGGTGGTGTAAGCATGCCCGATGTGGGGCACCGCGTTGATGTAGTAGATAGGCGTTGTGATGTAGAACTTCGCCGTGCCCTCACCTTTTCTCCTTTAGGTAGCAGCGATTTAAATTTAAAAGGTCAGCTGAAATTCTTAGCCAGCTAGAATCAACTCCATTGCCAAGAAGT
>CAYSRF010000042.1:0-6935 GCA_964433595.1 Hadarchaeota archaeon (SeqCode)
ATTGTTTTGAGCTCCTCAGTTTGGTCTTTGAATACTTCGATTCCGCCCTTGTACCGAAGCGCGTAGATAATTCTTATGGGCGGGAATCTAGTGGGCACGACCGCGTTCGTGCCGAGTATGAGCTTGATGCTGGCTGCGCCGCCAGTGCAGTTGATGATTCGCGAGAGCTATCGATTTAAGCCCGCGCGCATTATCGTAAGCTGATGGGGATGTCCGGATACAGGGGCAGGGTTCAGCGAATTTTGAAGGCGGCCTCCGTGAAAGTGGGGGACCGGATAAAGATCGAGGACGCAGGCAGGAGATACGAAGGCGTGCTGATGCCCCGTACCGAGCTCGGAGATCCAAATCACCTAGTTCTCAAACTTTCGAGTGGGTACAATTTGGGTGTAAAGATAAGCACTGGCACGAAAATCAAGCTGCTCGAGCGTGGGAAACCCCCAAAACTCAGCGTTCCAAAACTCGAACTCAAACCCGACCCATCGAAGCCAAACGTGACAATAATCGGCACGGGCGGGACGATAGCGAGCAGGGTCGATTACCGGACGGGCGCGGTCTTCCCGGCCTTTACTCCCGAAGAGATCTACAGCGCGGTCCCCGAGCTCGCGGAACTTGCAAACATCAAGGTCGTGGAGGCCTGTAACGTCTTCAGCGAGCACATGACCCCTGAACTCTGGGTCAAGATAGGAAGGGCGATTGCGAAGGAGATAAACGGTGGAGCCTCCGGCGTGGTTGTCGCCCACGGCACCGACACCATGGGCTACACCGCGGCCGCGCTCAGCTTCATGCTCAAAAGGATCCACAGGCCTGTCGTGCTCGTGGGTTCCCAGCGCTCCTCAGACCGGCCCAGCAGCGATGCGACCCTGAACCTGATCTCAGCTGTCACGGTAGCGGGCAAGTCCGACATCGCGGAGGTTTGCGTGGTGATGCATGGGTCAACGGAGGACGATTTCTGCCTGATTCATCGGGGAACCAAGGTCCGGAAGTGTCACACGAGTCGCCGCGACACGTTCCAGACCATAAACGACATCCCGATAGGCATGGTCAGCGCGCGCGAGCTGAAGCTCTTCCGCGATGACTACAACCGCGCGAGTCCTAAGGGTAGGGTAGAAGTGGATGGAAAATTCGAACCGCGCGTAGCGCTCCTGAAAGTCACGCCGGGGATGCCTTCGGGTGTCATCGAGGGAATGCTCAGGTCAGGGGACAAGGGCATCGTGCTCGAGGGAACTGGGCTGGGGCACATGCCAGAATCCTTGTTCGACGGGATAAAGCGCGCCGTGGCAAAAGGGATGCCAGTGGTGATGACCTCGCAGTGCCTCTGGGGACGGGTCGACATGAAGGTCTACTCGACTGGCCGCGACCTGCTCCAGCTGGGCGTGATACCCGGGGAGGATATGCTCCCAGAAACAGCTTACGTGAAACTGATGTGGGCGCTCGGTCATGCCAAGAATCCAAAAGAAGTTTCCAAACTCATGCAGAGTAATCTAGCCGGTGAGATCACCCCCAGGACTAGACCCGATGTATTCCTGAAGCCTGCTTTCGCCCCAACTCCCTAATGAAATATGTCCCAAAAGAGAGCTGGATAAGCCACAAATAACCATTTGCGCAACCAGTAAGCAACATGCTACAAGCTCTAGCTGTGTGATTCAAATGAAGAAATTCACCTTGCGAAGGGCCTTACTGCTCGCCCTTTTTCTTATCGTGATTGTTATACTAGCAGCAGTGTTTTTGCCCGCGAGGACCTTTACGCGATGCTAAGTGCTTTGGGCGAGTTCGGCTACCCGGGTATCTTTCTGCTTAGCTTCATCGGCGCCGCATCTGTTATAGTTCCAATCCCATACACCGTAGTTTTGTTAACCATCAGCGCACCACAATTCGATTTTAATCCCCTCCTGCTTGCCATTGTTGCTGGTTTTGGGGCGGCGGTGGGCGAGCTCGTGGGCTATGGGCTGGGCTATGCTGGCAGACGGGTCGTGAGTAAAAAGTATGGCCGCCGTTTGAACGCGATGTTAAGGATCTTCGATCGTTTTGGGGCGCCAGCAGTTTTCATCTTTGCCCTGACACCTTTGCCTGATGATCTTCTCTTCATCCCACTCGGACTGATGCGCTACAGCCTCTGAAAGGCGTTCATTCCGTGCGTGGCTGGAAAATTTCTCATGTCGTTAATCATCGTTCACGTTGGTTCAGCAGCGGGTCAAATGTTTGCGGAAAACTGGATCATAGCACTAGCGACTGCGGTGTTGTTAATTTTGATTATAGTTGCAATGTTCAAAATCGAATGGGAGAAAGTGATTGAGAAATATTTGCCACGAAAGAAAGGCCAATCAAGGTGATCCTGAAATTGAAAACCGGTGTGTTAAATCCCATACAAAAATTCACCGAATTTAGAGACAAAAGTTTTTAACAATTCATGCTCGTCGGCTTCCCCGTAGACCGCATAGGATAAAGCTTAGACGAAATGCCTGAGGTACAGCGGGCCAAGCATGCCTAAGGGGCATTTTCGAGCGTTAGACGTGTTTTGTAGACCCTGATGTTGTCTTGAGAATAGATCAGCGAGTACCCGAGTTCTTGAATCATATTCTCTTCGACCTGGGCACGCCAAGAATGTTTACCGTAGTCCTTGTAGATGAGAACGTAGGAAGCGTTTTCTGCTTCTATCAACTTAACGTACGCCTCAAGATTGTCGGGCGATTCTTCCGAAGACTCCCTCCCCTCGTTAGTGAACCTGATACCACGCTTTGGCAGTATGTAAAGAGCTGAGCCATCAGATGCATATCTGACTTCACCGGTGCCTAGGTCCTCCACGAGTTCAGGCGGGAGGTTGTCGTACGCTGCAGGATTGTCTGGAATTGGAGAATGTGCAAAAACAACTCCCGCTGAGAGTAGTATAAAAACTGGTGCGAGCAGTGCATACTTCTGCATCAAAAATGGTAACGCAAACAGCAGAGCGACAAAGCCAACTCTATCTAGCACAATTGCGCCAGGAACTGGTAAACCAAAAAAGCTTGCCACCGCAGCAAGCAAAACCATAAGCCCGACAACACAAAGAAGCCAGCAGTCTTTCCTCAGCCACAGCACAGCCACCAATGCTCCAGATAGAAATAGGATATTCAAAGCGTGAATCTCGGACGCGGCTTGAAACGAAATCCCAAAGAGCATTACCAGCTGCGCAAGAAAAATTCCTGAAGGGACAAAATACGTTTTTAGCCACCCCACGATATTCCTAGTGAGCAGAACTGGAGTGCCAAGTAGAAAGATAGCCATTGGATGCGTTATTACCGCTAACGCCCCTAGCAATACGGCAAAGATCCATCTTCCCTTAAAGTAAAAGTGAACCGACATCAACGCGAAGCAGAGACCCCAGATAAACGGCAGCTTTGCTGTCAGAAACAGGTACATCGTGAAGGGATTCAAGAGCACAAGAAACGCACCAAGCACCGCGGCTCTCTCCTGAACCAAGTGCCTAAATATCGCCCTCGAGGAAAACCAAACACTTGGAGCAGCCACGCCAAGCAAAACCGCTACGGTGAAGATACCCAAGAGTGGATACAAGAGTGCACCTAGAAGGGTCACCGGAGCACCATACGCCAGAGTCAGATGAACACCACCCGCGAGAAACGGGTCATGTGCTAGGAAACCCTTTGACGTTGCCCAGATGTTGTGGAGGTGAAAAGAGTAGTCGGGCCAATAAGCTAAATTTTTGGCGAACAGTAGGAATAGGATATAGGCGTAAATGACAGTACATGCAACAATAAGCGCCAAACGTAGATCAAATCGCAGTTTCACACTCCACCCGAGTTTAAGGGGGCTTTAGGGTTTTTATAAACAACTCCCTCGGGGAGGGAGGAGGTTTTATGCGATTAGTGATTAGATTGCCCATAATTTGAGTTCAGACAAGGTGGCATGATGAGGAGAGAGTTAAAAAGGACCTGGATTAGACTTCGGCATGCGCACGCCCACGATCTCTAAGCAAGTCTTGAACCTTCCAAGTTACGCATGCTTCAGCCTGAGCTCTAAGGGATCTTAAGTGGAAATCAGGCTTTTGTGAATCTATCCTTCAACTTTTCTAAGACTTTGGGTAAGGTGGTGTATTCCATGGCATCGGCGCCCAAAAACATCAGGGCGGGAATCAGGGCAATTTTAACGATGTCGTTCAAGTCCGTCCCTCATTAGACGCAGCTATCCTCTAATAAAAGTTGGAGTGTTGGAGAAGCGTGAGTCAACCTATTTACTTGCAGATACATCATCAAAAATTGAGTGGGCGGTAATATGGGATTGGATTACAAGAAATTTGGCCTGCGTGTCGGGTTTGAGATACATCAGGAACTCGACACCCACAAGCTGTTCTGCAACTGCCCGTCGAAACTGCGCGACGAAGAAGCACCGCTGAAGGTAAAGCGGAGACTACGCCCAACGCAGAGCGAGATGGGGGAAGTGGACCGTGCTGCGCTGGCCGAGGTTTTAAAAGGCAAGGGGTTTGTTTATCAGACCTATCCCGACAGCATATGTTTGGTGGAGTTAGATGATGAACCACCACACCCCGTCAACCAAGAGGCGCTCGACATCGCCCTTGAGGTCGCACTTTTGCTTGGCGCTAGGCCCGTTGATGAAACACACACGATGCGGAAAATAGTTATCGATGGGAGCAACACCTGCGGCTTCCAGCGGACCCTTCTGATAGCCACCGGTGGTCGCGTAGAGGTCGAGGGGAAAAGCTTTCAGATCCCAACCATTTGCTTGGAGGAGGATGCGGCGCGCAAAATGGGGGAGGGCCCCGAACTCATTGATTACCGTTTGGACAGGCTCGGGATCCCGCTCGTCGAGATTGCCACTGGGCCAGATTTCTCCGACCCTTACACGCCGGCCAAAGCTGCGTTCTACATTGGACAACTCCTCCGCGCTACAGGCAAGGTCAAGCGGGGGATAGGCACCATCCGTCAGGACATAAACATCTCGATAGCTGGAGGGGCACGCCAAGAGGTCAAGGGGGTGCAGGAACTCGGACTCATCTCGACGGTTATCGAGCGCGAGGTGCAGAGACAGCTCGCCCTCCTGACGATCCGTGATGAGCTCAAGAAGCGAGAGGCTGCGGAAGTCAAGAGAAAATTCATTGATGTGAGTAAAGCATTCTCCAAGACGGGCTCGAGAGTCATCCGTGGAGTACTCGAAGCGGGGGGCGTTGTGCTTGCCATCAAGTTACAGAAGTTCGCCGGGCTTCTAGGCAAAGAGTTGCAGCCGGGGCGGAGGTTCGGCACGGAGCTAGCGGACCACGCGAGACTCTACGGCGGGGTTGGCGGTCTCTTCCACACAGACGAGCTACCGGGTTACGGCATCTCGCAGGAGGAGGTCGATGGGCTGAGAAGGGCAGCAGGTGCTGTGAAGGGCGATGCGGTCGTGTTCATAGCGGATGCCAAGGAGAAAGCGAAAGCCGCGCTTAGCGCGGTTGTAGATAGGGTGAACCAAGCGCTCGAGGGGGTTCCCGAGGAGACGCGCCGAGCCCTGCCTAACGGGAACACGGAGTTCATGCGCCCGTTGCCGGGTGCAGGGAGGCTTTATCCAGAAACAGACATTGAACCAATTCCAATTACTCGAGGTAGATTAAATAGAATAAGAAGAAAACTACCGGAACTCCCCGAACAGAAAGTTAAGCGGTTTATCAAAGAATATCGCCTGAGCCAAAATTTAGCCAGCCGCATGAGCCTTTCAGAAAATGTTACTCTATTTGAAGAAATAGTAAAAAAATATCGTGTAGACCCGACATTAGTTGCTTCCACTTTAGAAGAAACACTAGTAAGCCTTAGGAGAGATGGGGTCCCAGTTGAAAATCTCAATAAGAAGCATTTAGAGGACACATTTAAACTCCTCTCGCTCCGGAAAATCATAAGGGAATCCATTCCTCAAATCCTTAACGCCGTAGCGAGAAAACCACAGGAAAAGGTTGAGAAAATTCTGGATGAACTTGGCCTCAAAGCAATGTCGATACGTGAGCTTGAGGGTCTAGTCTCTGGAATTGTGGATAATAATATTGAGATAGTCAGGCAACAAGGAGAAAAATCGCATAAAACATTAATGGGCATTGTAATGAAAGAAGTGCGTGGCAAAGCAGATGGTCAACTTGTGAGCAAACTCCTGCAAAAAGAAATCAAACGATGCCTGAGCAAATAGTCTTATCAGATCACGTCTTACCCTAAATGAAAGGGGGGCTCCTTCTACTGTTGCATCCTCTATTGTTCATATAATATTTGAAGACCGGATATTTTCGCCTACCCCCGGAGGGCCTGAACTTCCTTCTTTTCCAACTCGCCCAACGCCTCCACAATAGCGGTAGCGAACTCTGGCCCCCACATTGGCCGCACCAACACCCAGTTTTGGGAATTGCTCCAGCATAGGGGTTTCCAGCCAGTCGGTCTGGAAAGATATCCCTATTTCCGACGATTACCGCCAAACTCGGTTTAGCCGATAACAAACATCTCCGCTCCGTGAGAGTTGACCAAAACAGAAAGACTATCCGATATCAATCCCAAATTTTTATGACGCCATAAGTCCCTAACTTGGACATTCCCCGAAATACCAATGTCACTCCAATATACTATTACATCGCGCCTTGTTTCTGCCCCGTTAAATAAACCAACTGCTTTGCTTCCATTTTGTAGAGGCTTCATCCATACTTCTGTTTTTCCATCCTTTCGCACCCTGTAACCCTGAGCTCCGAGGGGGTCTTGGTCTACGGCCAGTACCTCATCATTCGTCAAAATACTCATGAGGAAATTATCGAGTCTAGTGAGGTCACACCCTAGGAGTAGGGGGGCTGCGAGTAGACACCAGAGGGTCATGTGGGTAATTTGTTCATCTTGAGTGAGCTGGCTTGGACGCTGATGCTCCTCCCAGCCAACGTACCCAAGTACCATCATGTCAGGATCATTCCAATGCCCCGGACC
>CAYSRF010000043.1:0-6758 GCA_964433595.1 Hadarchaeota archaeon (SeqCode)
ATAAAGTTCGTCCAGATGCAGTTCATGGACATCTTGGGCACCGTCAAAAACGTCACAATTCCAATCACCAAGCTCGAAAAGGCTCTTGACGAGGGCGTGTTCTTCGATGGGTCTTCGGTGCTGGGGTATGCCACGATTGAGGAGTCGGACATGCGTCTCAAGCCAGACCCGAACACTTTTGTCATGCTCCCTTGGCTCCAAGACAACATGAAAACAGCCCGCATCGTGTGCGACGTCTACGACCATGAGGACAACCGGTTCGATGGCGATCCACGAGCAGCCCTCCAAAGGCTGATGGAGCGCGTCCGGAAGAAGGGCTGGATGTTCAGCACCGCCCCGGAGTACGAGTTCTTCCTCTTTATGCCAGATGAGCGTGGCGACCCGACAACAAAGCCCTCTGATTACGGGGGCTACTTCGACCTGATGCGCGACCGCGGCGATAACGTTCGAAAGGAAATCGTCACCTATCTCAACGCGATGGGTTTTGACGTTGAGGCCTCCCATCATGAAGTTGCACCAGGGCAGCACGAGATTGACCTAGCGTACGCCGATGCTATAGCCTCGGCCGATCGCGTTGCCATGACGAAGTACGTTACGAAGACGATTGCCAGCAAGCACGGGCTCTACGCCACCTTCATGCCTAAGCCGATCTTCGGAGTCAACGGTTCCGGGATGCATGTCAATCAGTCGCTAATGGTGCAAAGCAAAAGCGTTTTTTACGACCCCAAGGGCGCATATAAGTTAAGCAAGTTCGCGTTCCACTTCATCGGGGGCATGTTGAAGTACGCGAGGGAGACGTGCGCGATTCTCGCCTCCTCGGTCAACTCCTATAAGCGCTTGGTTCCAGGGTACGAGGCGCCCGTTTACATCTCGTGGGCGAACCGTAACCGTAGCGCCTTCATCCGGGTCCCCGCCGGAAGGGGCGCACGCACGCGCATCGAACTCCGCAACCCTGACCCGGCCGGCAATCCATATCTGCAGTTCGCGGTGATGCTCGCTGCTGGATTGAAGGGGATCGAGGATAAGATTGAGCCCCCCGAGCCAGTCGAGAAAGATATCTTTCACATGAGCGCTGAGGAGCGAGAGGCATTAGGGATAGGAATGCTTCCGGAGAACCTTGGTGAGGCGCTTAGGTGCATGCGGGGAAGTAAATTGGTCCGGGAGGCGCTGGGGGACCACCTCTTCAATCACTTCCTCTACATCAAGGGTCAGGAGTGGAACGACTACAGGGCCCAAGTCAGCGATTGGGAGATAAAGACACTTTTACCGGCACTTTAACCAATATTCGCCTTTTTCCAAAAACTCTATCGCCCCCAATCGGGCCTTCTCAAGTTCGTTTTTCATGTTAAACAATATTTAATTAGACTAGTTGCCTTAACCAAAAAGTGATGGGAGTTATAAAGCAAGAAATAAGCCAGATAGCTTGCCTCGTGGGTGTTGCGCTCGTTGTTATCGGCATATTCTTACCTTGGGCGAAATGGCCTTCTTGGGGGAGTTATATCGCGGGATCCGTATCGGGGATAGAGGTGGCCGACGGATGGATTTTCTTGATTTTTGGGATTGTTGCCGGCGTTTCCGCCTTTAAATCATTGAATGGTGTGGGAATAGGTTTCCTTAGACTTTTCCCTGGCGTCATCCTCTTTTTAGGAGGCTATTTGGGTGTGGCATCTTCCTCGGGGTTTGCAGAGCGAGTGCCTCTTGAGATAGTGGAATGTGGGATAGGCTGTTATTTGATAGCGGTTGGTGGGCTGATAATCCTAATCTCTGGACTTTGGCAATTGCACATCTACTTAAATATGCGCTCCCTGCGCTGATACCCCCCGCGGCCGCCATGCGCTCCAGCTCAGCTGTCTGAGAGCGCTTGGCCTCGAAGACATTGCAAAGCAATTAGCTAAACTCAGAAAGTTGGCGTAGAAAGTGTGGGGATTCGACCACGCGACTACTCCGCGACGGTTTGGTCATCCCTCTCCGCGCTTTTTGCCGCGCGATCTTTTTCCAGCACTTCGGCTTCAACGCACCCTACCGTGCGCCTTATCCACTGCCTTCCCTAGCCACGCTAGGTTCTTCCATGGCTCCCTCTTGCCCTTAGGCGAAAGTTCAGCCTTCTTTGCTGGCTTCCTCCCCACAATTAGCTTTTCAGAGATATTCCACTATTTAAAGCTTTTGCGTGTTACTGAAAGTGTAACAATTAAGAGATAAACAAATTTGTTAAGTGTTTGATTTACACGCTTATAAGTTGAAAAGTAAAATCAAAATGAAAATTTGTTGGCGGTTAGGATGCCCTTAAGATTGCAGGTTGATAAATGTGCTTCCGCTCCAACGCTCGCAGTCTTCACGATATTCGTGATTCTGTGCTCGAGCGTAGCGATAGTTACTTTTCAGTCGTTAGAGGAGCAAGAGGTCTCGACGATTATTCTGACGAGCGCGGCTGATGTGGTTCGGGCCACAGCATCGCAGGTTGGGAGCGAGCTAAACTCAGCACTCGAGAGCTCGATAGCCGCGGCGATGTACGATGTCGGCTTAAGGGGTGGTACACGGGAGAATGTGGAAAATCACATTCGCGAGTACATGAACGCGCATATCTTAGATATCAACGCCTCCTCGTCCCCCAACCTTAAAATCGTTGTTCCGACATGCAAGGAGAACTCGCTTGCGCTGGAGTGGTTGCCAGATGGGGGTATCCATGCTCGTGGTTACCTTGACGCCCGTTTCGAGCACGTGATGGGTCCCAAGGCGTTTGGGGTAAAGTTACATGCCACGACCCGCCCGAGATTTGAGCGGATAAGACACGTCGCTGAGCTCTCGGCCGAGCTTGCGGCGGGTGCAGATAACTTAAAACAACTGGAACACGCGCTTAATGAGAACTACGCGTGCGAGGGACTTGCGGTGGAGCTGGGGGATGAGAACGGCATAATCTCGGTGATCGTGCGAGACATCTTTGGGGCTCGAGGAGTACTCGTTCCTTAGATCACGGCTTCGAACTCGGGCTCCGATTGAAAGACAAAGCCAGGAGTATTCTCCAGATACCACCATGGCATCGCTTGATAGTGTAGGATGTAATTCTCAAATTCGACCCGCCAAGTGAGGTAGGTTGAAACGTTAGTAGTCGCTGCGGCAGCTCGAATCGATACATTACTCGGCATGTTTACAACAGCGTTATCGCTTGTGCGCCTCCAGGTTCGCGAGAGTAAATACCCAAGCGCTTGGGCGGGCGAGTACAGCCATCCGCTCGAGTAAGCGTTTTCTGCACTTGGACAGAGAAATGCATCGGTGAATTCCCCCGTGCAGTTTTCGATTCTTGAAATGATCCAAACGTTATCGACGAGCCCGACGTTTTCCCTGTTTTCGTATCCTTGAACGCGGAGCAGAATTGAATCAGCACGAACGAGTATCGAATTGCTGTTTTCCCACTTGTATGCGTCGATGTCATGGGACAAAGCGAAGTAAGCGGCAATGATCGCCGTTGCCTCGCGCTGGTTCTCTCGCGCGAAGTAATAAAACTCCGGCGGCTCGCCCGAGTGTGTGGGGAAGATGCTTTCCTGAGGCGCTTCGATCGGGGAGGCGCTGACGAGCACGACATCACCCGAGCGCATGAAGTAAACCTTCCCCCCAGATGCGAAGTTGGTGTTCTCCACTCGCAGTCCGACGTTTGCGACGGTCCAGTAGCTTCCACCTGACCCAGTCCCCTCGGTTATCCGCACGATGAAGGTCGAGCGGTTCTCGTCGATTTCGAGCTCATAGCTTGAACCAGCCAATTGCGGGGGAAGGTCGAGGGTGGGTTGCTGTCCGGATAGGGCTGAAAAGCAGGTTTTGGCTAGGTCGTCCACGAGCGCCTGGGCCTGAGCACCGACCTCGAACTCCCGCTGCTTCGTCAGTTGCATGAAGAAGACTCCCGCGAGCAGGATTGCCATGAGGACCCCAAAGAGTAGGTAGAAGGGCAGCTCATGGGCATCAGACACTTACCGTCACCCCATTCTCCGTACGCTTGAGCATGAGCTTTACCTTTTGATCATTAAGCGTTGGGCCGCTGATTGCGATGCTCGCATCAAAATTCTCCTGCACCTGCCCGATTACGATTACCACTGAGTTCTCCTCGAATCGAAGCTCGCAGTTCAGGGGCACTTCGATGTCAAAGGGGAAGGAAGCGCCCGAGGCTTGGTCCGCTAGGAGCCTCGCTTGCTGGGCGAGCTGCTCGGCCTGACGCCTGAAATTGGCCTCCGCGCTCCCGCTCTGATATTGTATGTAGAGAAAGGCGAAGATCGAGAGGAAAATTACAGCGAGGATAATGCTTGCCAAGGTTCGAAGAGCCACCATGATATTGCCTTATTGTCTCACGCGGACCTTGAGCAAAAAGATTACTTTGCAGACCTTTGGGTTAAATATTAATGCTTAATTATAGGACAAATTTTAAGTCCAGCGCTTAACCGTTAAGATGATACCCATGTCCGAGTTTCTCCGTGTGGTCACACTTGAGGACGCTCGTGCAACGTTGGAAAAACATTGGAAAATCAAACCACGAAAGGTCAACGTATCGCTCGATGAGGCGGGCGGGCGCGTGCTGGCTGAGGATGTTGTCTCAAAGATTGATGTCCCTCCCTTCGATCGCGCTGTTTTCGATGGCTATGCGGTTCGCGCTATGGACACGTTTGGGGCCGGGGAGGAATCGCCTGTTGAACTCACTTGCGTGGGTAGTGTGCGCGCCGGCGAGTGGCCGAAGCTTAAGGTTGGCAGAAGGCAGTGCGCAGAGATCGCTACTGGAGCGACCATGCCAATGGGTGTGAACGCCGTGGTAATGGTCGAACACACAACGACGAGCGCAAAGGTAGTTCAAATTTTTCGTGCAGTTTCTCCAAATGAGAACATCGCCGAACGGGGTTCGGAGATTAAGCATGAAACTAAGGTTTTGGACGCAGGGAGGGTGATAACACCTCAAGTACTTGGAACGCTCGCGGCAATCGGGAGGAAACGTGCTAAAGTTTACTCACCCATCAAAGTCGCAGTGATATCGAGCGGCATCGAGTTGGTCAGCGCAGGTTCCTCGCTCAGGTGGGGCAAGATCTACGATGTAAACGGACCCGCAATCTGTCGGGCTGTCGAACTCTGCGGAGGTGAGGCCAGCTACCTCGGCATCGCGAGGGATGAGCCCCGCAGCTTGGCGGCCCTTCTCAAGCGAGGGCTGGCCACCTGCGATGTGGTCGTGCTCTCAGGTGGGTCCTCGGCCGGTGCCGACGATGTTTCGCCGAGCGTCGTCGATGGGCTCGGAAACCCCGGAGTTTTGGTCCACGGGCTGGCGCTCAGGCCTGGCAAACCCACGTTCGTGGCCCTCGTGCGGGGCAAACCTGTGTTCGGCCTTCCAGGGTATCCAGTTTCCGCGCTAATGGTTTTCGATCAGCTGGTCGCGCCCTATCTGCGGCGTCTGAGCGGCCTGCCTCCAACTGAGCGAGCGCGGGTTCAAGCGAAGTTGACATCAAAAATCCTCTCGGCGCGAGGGAGGCGAGAGCTCGTGCCCGTGAAGCTTGTTCGAAGGAGGGGAGAATTTTACGCCGAACCCCTCCTAAAGGGCTCGGGGGCGATAACTGCACTCTCGCTCGCGGACGGGTACATAGACGTGCCGCTCGAGCGGGAAATCGTTGGGGAGGGTGAGGTTGTGGAGATTATCTTGTTCGGAGGTGGCGCGGTTGGTTAGGGCGGTGGCAGTTGTTGGATACAGGGAAGCCGGGAAGACCAAAATCATAGAAGGGCTGGTGCGGGAACTCTCAAAGCGCGGCCACCGCGTGGCAACCGTCAAGCATGTTGTGGAACGGGGGTTCAGCATCGATCGCCCGGGGAAGGACACATGGCGCCATGCGCGCGCAGGTGCAAGAGTCGTGGTGTCGATAGCGCCGCGAGAGCTGGCGACAATCGAGCGGCGGACAGCGAAGCTCGGGGAGGTGCTCCGCGGACTCGAGAGGTCAGATTTCGTCATCATCGAGGGATTCAAGGGGATGAAGGAAGTGGCAAAAATTGTGGCCGCGAGAAGCGGGGCAGATTTGCGTGAACTGGCGGATGAATTCACGATCGCTTCCGTGGGGTCTCGAAAGGCCGGCCTGCCAGCGTTCGAGTTTAGACAGATGGGGAAGCTAGCCGACTTGATTGAGCAAAGGGTGCCGCCCGTATTGCCGGGGATCGATTGCGAGCACTGTGGATACAAAAGCTGCCGGGAGTTCGCGGTCGCGGTTCTCTCTGGCAAAAGACGCTGGGATGGCTGCCCGACCCTGCAGGAGCGAGTTATTCTAACGGTCGATGGGAGGCGAGTCTTTCTGAATCCATTCATGCAAAAGATAATAGCTGGGGCAATCGTTGGGATGCTCTCCTCGCTGAAGGGTGCGAAGGGGAAGCGTATCGAGCTGAAGGTGGTGAAGCATGCGAGATAAGTTCGGCAGGCCGGTTACTGGCCTGAGGATCTCGGTTACCGAGGAGTGCAACTTGAACTGCTTTTATTGTCATCAGGAGGGTTGTAGCGCTGGTTCAAGGCAAATGAGCGCTGGGGAGATAGGGAAAATCGTGCAGCTGGCAAAAGAATTTGGAGTGCGTAAAGTCAAGCTAACGGGCGGCGAGCCACTTTTGCGCAAGGACATCATAGAAATTGTCACAGCTGTGACAGCTGCGGGCATGGATGAAGTTTCAATGACTACAAACGGCACCTTGCTCGCAAAAATTGCCGCTGAACTCGCTGATGCTGGGCTCAACCGCGTTAACATCAGCTTGGACACGCTTGA
>CAYSRF010000044.1:0-6714 GCA_964433595.1 Hadarchaeota archaeon (SeqCode)
GGCACGGACGAACACCTCAGGCGAGCGAGAGTTGCGGAGGTCAAACCCTATTGGTCGGTGGTCGTCGAGGGTGAGGTCTCAAGTGCGCCCAAAATCATCCCGGGAGGCCATGTTATTTTCAGTATACGAGATAAAACTGGGGAAATCGACTGTGCTGCTTACGAGCCTACTCGCCATTTTCGCGACGTTGCAAAGAAACTTATCGTCGGGGACAAAGTTGTCGCACACGGCGGGGTTAAAGAGAAGCCCGAGCTGCCTCTCACCATCAATTTGGAAAAACTTTCGATACTAAAGCTTGTGCCGGTATTACAGAAGGTCAATCCGACGTGCCCACGCTGCGGCAAGCGGATGAAGTCTGAAGGGAAGAGCAAGGGATATTCGTGTAAAAGGTGCAAGGTTAGGATGCCGGTCGGTGCGGCAAAAATCGTGGAAGTGCAGAGGGAGATTAGGGTGGGTGCTTTCGAAGTTCCACCACGTGCTCGTAGGCATCTAGCCCGACCCCTCGTGCGGGTTGCATACCCAAGGAGAGAGTATTGATGGAGAAACGCGTCGAGCACATCGAACTCAAGCCCGAGATGCGGGTCAACGAACTCGTAGATGCCATGGGCAAGTCAGGCGTCTTTAGTGCAGGAAGAGTTGCAAAGGCTGTTGAAATTTATCACGAAATGCTCAAGGCCGGGTCGACTATTTTCATGGGTGTTGGGGGCGCGATGGTTCCTGGAGGTCTTCGCCGAGTTCTGACCCAAGCGATCAATGAAGAACTTGTCAACGTCATCGTCACCACAGGCGCAAACGTAACCCACGACCTCATCGAGGCATTCGGTGGCTACCATGCTCGAGGCAAGGCCCTAGTGGATGATGCAGAGTTGCGCGGGCGAGGCATAAGCCGCATCTTCGATGTTTATGTCCCGCAGCAGGTTTTCGAACTCTTCGAGGACCGGATCCAACCAATGTTCTCTGAAATAACGAAGGAGGAGGCGCGAATGTCATCGGCTGAAATTTTACGCAAAATCGGATCACACCTCGAAGATGAAAATTCATTTCTAAAAGCCGCTGCAATCAAAAATGTACCTGTCTTCTGCCCGGCGATAGCGGACTCGATCCTCGGGCTTCAGGCTTGGCTTTACTCGCAGGAACACGAGCTGAACATCGATTGTCTGCGTGATGTGCAGGAGATAGTCGAGTTGGCAAGCAACGCGAAGGAACCTGGGGCGGTGTTGCTCGGTGGGGGTGTCCCAAAGAATTTCATCTTTCAGAGCATGTTACTCACGCCTAAATCGTTCAAATACGCAATTCAGATCACGATGGATCGCCCCGAGCACGGGGGGCTAAGTGGAGCAACCCTCGAAGAGGCAAAATCATGGGGCAAGGTTACGCCAGATGCAAAACTCGTTACTGTGATCGGCGACGTGACGGTTATCTTCCCCCTACTAGTCGCTTCGGTGCTTAGGAGACGCAAGTGATGATCATCGGACTCGACCTTGCCGGCATTCCGAAGAACCCTAGTGGTTTTGCACGACTTTCAAACAGCAAATTTCAGACTAGCCTGATTTACTCTGACGATGAAATCTTGGAGCGATGTACGCGCTCGGGTGTCAAGCTGGTTGCGATCGATGCACCACTTAGTCTGCCCCAGCAGGGAAACTTGAGGCGGGCCGACACGCTGCTCATCCAGCGCGGCTTCCGGGTCCTCCCGCCCACCTTCGTCGGTATGCGGTCGCTCACGGAGCGAGGGATACGCCTCGCAGGCATGCTTCTAGCGAAAGATCTTCAAGTCATAGAGATACACCCCCGGACTTCAGGTATGCTCCTCTTTAAAACCCCTGACCGCCGTGGATGGGTGGTCAAGCTTAAGAAAAAGGGGATGAAATTGAAAGAAAACGCAAGCGAACATGAAATCGACGCGGCTCTAGCTGCACTAACCGGTGCACTCCATCTCAAAGGAAAAACTGAGGAAGTCGGCGCAGCCAGCGAGGGAACGATAATCATCCCTCGTGAAGAGTTGTGAGTTCTCGGACCCGCGCCGCATTTTTAGAAATGGAAGAAATTGCAAACCCCGTCATATCACCAATTTTTTTAAGAGGAACTTTTTCACCACTTGCCTCTGCTGCAAGGTAAAGTACGGCCGCTGAGAGTGAAAGTGGGTGCCTCGTCTGTTTGAATTTTTTGGGCAAAGAGCGATAAAGCTCGTGAGCGTGCTTGATCATCTGTGTAGAAAATCCTAGCTGAACGGCGAAACGGTTGATGTAATCGTCGGTTGAAATGCGAGGCAACTTAAGCTTCAACTTTTGAGTGAAAAATTTTGTAAGCCGACGAAGATTACGAAAAGCCTCATAGTTTCCTATGCCCAAACGAGCTGTAAGCGTGCGAGAAATTTCATCCTCTGTACGCGGTAAACCCCGCAGCCTGCATGTAACGAATGTAAGCGCAGCAAGGACTTGGTGAGTTTCCCTGCCCCCAGTCAGCCTCGCTGCCCTAGCCCGCCGGTAAAGAATGCTTATCTCGGCTTTGATCCCCTTAGGAAGCGCTAGTTCCTCGCAGAGCTTGTCCAACTCTATTAGCGTCTCACGCAGACTCCGCTCCTCCCATGTGCTTGCGCGCGAGCGCTGCTGCCAGAGCTGCATCCGCCTCAGACGGGCGCGCCAGCTGGGGGGAAGATCCTTCGAGACACCGAACTTGCTTCCCAACCCAAAATCATGCTGCGTCACGTCGATGCCCGCCGTCACGTCCGCGCGCTCCAGTTCCTCCCCCGGCCTCCTGCGCCACTCCGGCTCAAGTTCAAGCGAGCGCTCCATGAGCACGAGACCACAGCGCGTGCAGATATGCTCTCCTCTAAGCGGGTCGTATAGCACCGCTGAGCTGCTGCACGAGGGGCAGCGCATCCAAAATACCTCAGGTCACACTACTTCAGAGCAAGAGTTTTCTCAACCGTTTCTCGTCCAAATATTCGAGAAATCTCCTCATCCTTCAGCAGCGCTTCAAGCGAGCCTTTAAGCCTGAATCCGGTGAACAAATCCACGAAGGCCTGTTGGAGCTTGGATTTGTCCTCTAACGCGCCCAGCAGCGCATCCATTCGCTGATCCTGTGAAACGCTCAACGAGGAATGCAGGAGCTGCCCGACTCTCAGCTCGGTATCAAACTCGGCTCGCCACTGCCGTTCATAATCGACAAGCGCCCCCATCGAAACATCTCCCTCGGTAATCGCGTCGATCGCTACCTTGCCGGCGATTTCCCCGCAGCGCAATGCGTAACGAAGCCCTTGTCCCGATAACGCATAGATTTGACCTGCCGCGCCTCCGACTGCGATTATCCCGTTCGCGCATGTCTGGATTAGCGGACCCTCAAGGGGGAGCTGACCGCGGAATGCCGCAACTGGCACCGCTCGTTCGAATCTGGGTATGCCACGCCTCCCTATGAACTCGTCGAGGGCGGCATCCGGGTGGATACGCACTCCTTGGACTCCTGCCATCGCGAAGCGCTTGCCGAAGGGATAAATCCAAGCGTGCCCGAGCGGAGCGAAGTACGAGGTAAAGAACAGGTCTGCGCTTTGATCGTTTGTCACATTCGCCATCAGATACTCGTTGCTCAGCGCGAGCAGCTCACGTTTCCAATTCCGCTTCAGAACCTTCCTAAGCAGCAGGCCCGACCACTCGCCTCGGGCGCCCGTAGCGTCTATTACCACTTCGCTTTCAATTCGCTCGGCCCAACCTCCGGCTTCGACGTAAGCCCCACGTACGGCGTCCCCGCTTACCAAGAGTTCCTTAACAGGGCAGCTCACCCAAAGCTCGGCGCCGCTCGCTACAGCCTCCGCAGCCAAGAGCTTGTCGAACAGGCGTCGGTCAACGATGGCGCCGAAGTCCCCGCTTATCGAGAACTCCTTGTGGGGCGAGTGAAGCCTTACTTCCTTCACGTTCGCGGCGATTGATTCTTTAAGCAGGGGCGTTATCACATCGGCGGGCACCCAAGTCGCGGATTGGGTCTGTCCACCTATCTGGGCCTGCAGCTCGAGCAGCAGCACTTTACCCCCTTCGGCTGCCGCCATCCTTGCCGCGGCCAATCCAGCCGGACCACCTCCGGCCACAACTACATCATATCGTTCAACCATTTGTCTCCCCTCCTACTTTAGTTGCTAGTTATTTATTAGATGGAAAATTGTTTCACAACAGACTATTTAGATTTACGATTTGCACAACATTCTCAAGCGCTGCGCACAAATGAGCATCAAACAACTATTAAGTTAGCGCGCAAAACTCTAAAACGGTGATTTGATTGCGACGCTTCAAACGCCGCGGGAAGGAAAGAAAGGGAAGCGAGAAAGACCAAGAACTCAAACGAAAGCGGCTTAAGCGCATGCTCGAGAAAGGCCTCGAAGAGAAACAGATTTTTGAGGAAGAGAGTTAACCTTTCGCTCGTTCGGGCGGGATGGTAAAGGAGACCACGCCTGGCTTCGGCTCGTAGATGTGACCAGCCTCCTTCTCCCCTACCAAAATTCCGTCAACCTCCTCGCGCGCGAGCCCAACCTTCCCGGCTATGTCAACAATCTCTTCAACCTCGATCATCCCACTAGGGTCCTTGCTGGCCAGCGCCCGCATTGCGCGAAGTATGAAGTCGACCTTGGCCTCTTGGCTTCGCAGCACTAGCGCTACCCCGCGCTTCTTCGCCGGGGGCGCTGCCGCTTCGGCGGTGACGTAGGTGCTTATCTCAAGCTCCACGTTGAAGGATTTGCCACAGATGGGGCACGTTACCTCGATGCGTTGGCGCATTTTGCCACCACCCTTTAATGTCCTCCCCCACTTTTTAAGGTTGAGATGCTGCACTGGGAATCGACAACTACTTTTTGGAGCTCGGCAAAGAATAGCATGGTCCAATGAAATTCGTCGCGGACGGTATGCTCGGCAAGCTAGCGCGCTGGCTCAGGCTAGCTGGTCACGACGTCACTTACATAGGTGATCTTAGGGTGCCCGCGAGCAAACAAGACGATGTCTTGCTTGAGCGAGCCAAACTAGAGCGAAGGATGCTGCTGACATGCGACTTGGTCCTGCACCGCCGCGCCAAGCGGGCAAGCATCCGGAGCGTCTATGTCGAAAGTAATGATGTCGTCGGGCAGCTCGTTGAGGTTTCTAAACGTTGTGGGCAGAAGATCAAGATCAAGCCTGAAAACTCCAGATGTCCGATGTGTAATGGTCCGCTCAAGCTTGCGAGCAAGGACGAGGTCAAGAACTTGGTTCCAGCAACCGTGCTGAAAGCGCAACGGGAGTTCTGGCGATGCGGGAACTGTGGCAAGACATACTGGCATGGCACACATTGGAAGACCATACTTGAAATGGCCTCCCGATATAATCGGATGGTGGGGTAAATTCCATGCTCACACTTGAGGAAGGAAAGCTGTTGGTAAAGCTCGCTAGGCGCACGATCGAAACCTACCTGCGCGAGGGCAGGAAACCACAGGTCCCGAAAGTGCCTGCGAAATTGCGCGAACCTCGGGGCGTTTTCGTTACCCTGAACAAAGGGGGTGAGCTTCGAGGGTGCATAGGCCACCCGCTCCCCGAGATGCCCCTTTTCGACGCCGTGATCGATTCTGCAATTAGTTCTGCGACCCGCGATCCTCGCTTCCCGTCGATGACCCCTGAAGAGCTCCCCAAAGTAGAGATTGAAGTGAGTGTGCTATCGAAACCTGAAATCATCAAAGTCAAGAACCCACGCGAATACCCAAAACACATCACGATTGGCAGGGACGGCCTAATCATCGAGTGGTCTGGTTATGCCGGCCTGCTCCTGCCTCAAGTGCCCGTCGAGTGGAGGTGGGATGCTGAGGAGTTCCTCTCACATGCCTGTATGAAAGCAGGGTTGATGCCCGACCACTGGCTTCAAGAAGGGGTGCGCATAAGCAGGTTCTCAGCACAAATATTTAAAGAGAGAAAACCCTGTGGCGAAATCGAAGAACGTACGCTCATCAATAAAAAAGATGGGGGTAAATAGGTTGAAAGGTTTGAAGTGGGGAGTCTTGATAGGCTCCATAATAATGACCCTATCCCTCGGCCTCGATCCCATCTGGAGCGAATATGGATTTCCATTTCCCGGCCCCCTTGGATTGTTCCTATGGTTGGTAGTGCCGGTGATTGCGGGCATAGTTGCAGGTGCTATGGCAGGGGGGAGCAGGGGAAAACGTGTTCTAGCTGGCGTTCTCTGTGCAATACCGGCAATAATAGTGTACTGGTACTTGATGAGAGTAGCTGGCCTTGGGGACCCTCTTATACCCCCAGTCATGTTTTTTTACATGGCGGGTTTCGGAACAATCGGAGGCCTGATCAGCAGTTTACGATGATCGCTCTAGAGTTCTCCTGTCTCCAGCCCGCCAACCAACCTTTAAATACCAGGAATCTCAAAAAATCAAAGGAGAGGTGAGAAGATAGAACAAATTGCAAAAGATGAGCGTATTTCATCTATTGAAAACAAATTAAATTCATTAATTCAACGATTATCAGTTTTGGAGCGCAGATTGAGCACATTAGAGCGTACTACTGGGAATTTGAAAGCGCCGACACCCCCACCGAGGCCAACCTCTTCCCAGCCGACCAATATAAACCACAACTACCTCAACCGCGCCATAAACATTGCGCGACGTGACTACGAGCGAAAATATAGGTAGTTCAGCACACTCGGTGAAGCGATGCGCGGTGAATACTGGCACGCCGCATTTTGGTTGTTAGTTGT
>CAYSRF010000045.1:0-6524 GCA_964433595.1 Hadarchaeota archaeon (SeqCode)
ACAATTTGCCCTTTGAGAACTCCTTGGTCTCTTCCAGCACGGATTCAACGATGTCCGGCTTCACGGCGATGAAGATGACGTTACAATGTTCCACTAACTTTTTGTTGTCAGCCGTCGTCTCGATCCCGAACTTCCTAAGCTCCCCGAGTTTTTCATCGCTCACGTCGCTGGCGACGATCTCCCCCGCCTGAAGCGCGCCCGAGTTTAGGAGGCCCTTTATCAGGGAGCTCCCCAAATTGCCACATCCAATGAAACCCACCTTCATCTCACTCCCGCATCCATATCGTTCAAAGATATTAAAGTGCTAACCTCGGAAGCCTTTTAGATTTCAAGTACCAGTTTTAATCGGGCCGCCGTAGCTCAGTTGGTAGAGCGCCACCTTGGTATGCATACAAAAAGGTGGAGGTCGCGAGTTCAATCCTCGCCGGCGGCTTTTTTCCAAATTGTATGAAAGAAAACAACGTGTTTAAATACCAGCGCCCATAACAGAGTTTGGTGAACCCGTGCCTGTGCCGTGGTTGGAAGTAATCGTTTTAATAGTTTTTATCGTCGCCTTATTTCTGATGGCCGCGATAAAGGTCCTGCGGGAGTACGAGCGGGCGGTGAGATTTAGGTTGGGCAGGTTTGCTGGGATCAAGGGGCCTGGACTCTTTCTGATCGTGCCGATACTCGATAGGATAATGAAAGTCGACTTGCGCACGATAACGCTCGATGTGCCCAAACAGAGTGTTATCACCAAGGATAATGTAAGCGTCAACGTCGATGCCGTCGTCTACATGCGAGTGGTAAACCCAAACGATGCGATCATGAAGGTGGAGCACTACATCATTGCCACGAGTCTGCTCGCCCAGACTACGCTGCGCGATGTGCTTGGACAAAGGGACTTGGATGAACTGTTAACTAAGCGTGATGAACTGAATGTGAGCCTTCAAAAGATTATTGATGAGGCGACCGACGCTTGGGGTATAAAGGTGAGTTCGGTGACGATAAGGGACGTGAGCCTGCCCGAGGAGATGCTCCGCGCCATAGCGAAGCAGGCAGAGGCAGAGCGTGAGCGGAGATCGAGAGTGATAATGGCTCAAGGCGAGTCCGAGGCGGCGGAGAAGATGGCTGAGGCAGCACAGCAATATCAGGAGAACCCATCTGCGATAAGGCTTCGAGAACTTCAAACGCTTACCGAGATAGCCCGAGAAAAGAATATGATTGTGGTAAGCCCAACTCAGCTCGGCACCAAGCTTGGAGAAGTGCTCGGTTTAACCTCGGCAGTTCAGAAAAAAGGAAAAAGTAAGTAAAGAATAATTATTTCTTGCCACGTTTTTCGACGATTAGCACTAAGCCCTTCACATCCTTGACCACGACCTCCTCGCCCTCCCGAATTCGTTTCTCGGAGGTCGCACGCCAGAGCTCGCCCTTCAGCCTGACCATTCCATCTGGGGCGATGTCGGTGGTGGCGACGCCAACTTGGCCTATCATCGTTTCCCTGCCCACGGTTACGGGCTTCTTCATGGCACGTCTCGCCAGCACGATGAAGACGACGAAGACGGCGAGCAGAACTATCGCCGCCCCCTTCGCCACGTTGCCCGCGACCTCGACCCACGGCTCCTTATCGATCATCATCAGCCCTAGGATGAGGGCAACTCCTCCTCCAATCCCGAAGACGCCGAAGCCGGGCGTGAAGAGCTCGGCCGCGATCAGCACCACTCCAAGCAAGATAAGCGCGACCCCGACGTAGTTTATTTCGAGTACTCCCAAACCCCAGAGGGCCAGCAGCAAGCATATCACGCCAGCTATGCCGGGAACCCCTATGCCTGGGCTGGTTATCTCAGCCAAAATGCCGAGGAGGCCGGCGATAAACAAAATGGAAACTACATTTGGGTCGCTGAGCACCCTCAGCACTTTTTCGAAGATGCCCATCTCCCTCTCCCTTATTTCAGCGCCGGCCATACCGATATAGCTTAAAATTTCAGCATCACTGCGCGCGCGCAATTCAATGATTTTATTGTCGAGCGCCTCCTCGGGCCCCATGGTCAAATTTTGAGTCACAAATAGTTCTGCTATTTCTTTTGGACGGTTCCGTTGTTCAGCCACCTGCCCTATCCACTCAGCCATCGCCGCAGTGACCTTTGGATCCTCGGGCCTAGGCTGCGCTGCGCCTATCGTTGTCGCATCATTCATGGCTGCGATATGCGACGCAAGTAGGATATACGTGCCTGCTGAATATGCCCACCTCCCCTGCGGGGTGACCCAAACTACAATTCTATTCTCCTCAATATCCATCATCCGATCAACAATTTCTTTGGTTGCAGAAAGTAGTCCGCCGGGGGTGTCGATCTTTATTATCAACCAAACGTTGTCTCGCTCGGCTCGATCGATCGATTTTCGGATGAAGTTCGAGATGCCCGCGTCTATCGTCCCTTTCACGTTTATCGAGTAAACGAAGTCCTCCTGGGCCCCACCGATGTTAGTTGCGGCTAAACACCCAATGAAAATAAGAAAAACCGCGAAGACGAGAAAATGCTTTTTCATTTGCCCGCCGCCCGTTTGAAATCTCCCTTTCCTGGCGGAAGTGCTCGCTCTACCTCATCAATTGATACATCGACGCCTACGGTCTTTAAACGTGCCCGTACTTCGCGCGCGAGTTCAGATTTCTTCATCTTTCCTGGCACGACTTCGACAACAACTCGCGAATGCTTCTCAACCGCGCTCAAAGGGCCACACGTGATCAGCGGTTCATCATTAATCATCACGGCACCAACGGCCGCCTCGGTTGGAACTTTTAGAAAGTTGCGTTTGCCCCGGATTATATAGCTTCCCTTTGGCAGGTATGTGCCGGGTGGTGCTCTCTTCGAAACTTGCTCGGGCATCACCCAGTAGACATCTAGTTCCCCTAGTCCCTCCCGCCATGCCCGCGAGTGCATCGCCGCGAACTCCGCTGCCTCCCTGAGAGTGGTTTCAGATACTTCCTTACCTGCTGCCTTGATCACAACGTGGGGGGCGCCGACTATATCGGCGTGCAGATATCGATCGCCAGCTTCCATGTGCTTCTCAACAACCTCCTGATTGGTCTTCACATCTCGCCCCCCAATGACCAACATGTCGTCAGATGAAAAGAACCACCGAAAGCGCTCAAACCACTTCAGTTTCCTGCGCTTGCGTGGAATTGGGACCTCGAGCTCGGGGATGCCAGTGGTGAGCAATCGGTCGAGCTCTCGCCTCGTCTGCTCCATGGCGTCCTTCGCTCCAGCTGCTTTTTCCGCTAATTTCTTGTATCGCTTGTACAACCGTGACGCATTTTCAAACGCGGATAAACGAAGGTCGAGGGGAATACGTTGACCGGCTAGCTCGAATTCAATTTTTGCTGCCTCGGGGTCGACCTTTCTGATGGTCTTTGCCCATAACTCTCCAGCCGCCCTAGCTTCATCTATTGTCCTGATTGCCGCTTGCCACCCACTTGCGCGTCTAAGCTTCCCCAAACGGCCCATCACGTCGTTTATCTGTGCATGGTGGATCGCAGCGAGGTCTGCCTTTCGCTTAGCATAACTCGACTTCGCATAGAGGTCCGCGAAGTGTTTTTCCTGCTCCACCAGCCGCCTGCGAAGCTGACCGAGCTCCTTCTCAAAGCGCTTCCTCTGGTTCTCTGCCGCTGAAGTGACCGCGAGGGTACTGAAATATTCATCAAGGGCCTCGCCGAACAAATCAAATCTTTTCACCCGCTTTCTCATGTGCGTTTTAAAATCAAACGGTAGAACATCCACAGGTTTGCCATCATCATATACGATATGCGCCGCTGGTTCCTGTGTAAGCAAGCTCTCGATGGATTTAAGGATCGCCATGAATTCCTGTTCTGAGAGTTCGTTTGGGCCGCGAGTTTTCGCTATCGCAGCTCGAGCGCATATCTCCTCGGCAAGCGGGCCTCCCACGTTCAGGTTTATCGCTAGGGCTCGCACCACATCTGGGGCCTCTCCGAGAGCACGGCGCAACCCCTGAACATCAAGTCTCCGTATGTCAACGCCCTTCGTTGGGGGGTGAAGATACCTTTCGCGAGGCCTGAGCACACGATGTCGCCACACCTCAACTCGATAGGGTTGGATAATATCGAGCTGGGCGTTACAGAGAATTAGGTTCCCCTTGCCGAAGAGTTCCAAGATGAGGACACATTTTTCCTTTCCAGAAAATTTGAACTCGATGATACGTTCTAAATCGGGCTGTTCAACTGCTGTCAGTTGCGCACCGACCAAGTGTTTGCGCAAAAACATCGCGTAGGCACTTGGTTTTTTTGGAGTTTTATACCTCCTGCTCGTGAGATTAGCTCTGCAGCCCGGCTCGAGGAGCAAATCTTGGCGCCCCTTGCCGGGCGAGCGCAGCCGCAGGAGGAAAATTCCGTCCAACTCGTATACATTATCAACTCGACCATCAATAGCGTTTTTAAGCTCCCGAGTGCAGACCATAATGTCTAAGCTGGACATGGATAACTTCATGCCATCACCAGGTGTGTGATATGGAACTCGTGGCTAAAATTACCCTCCTGTTTGCCGGTTGGGGGGCGATAGCCGGTGTCCTCTCGGGATTTTTACGAGGCATGCCGACAGGACAGGGCAGCTTAGCGCTCCTTGCAATCTTCGTCTTTCTCTTTTACGTTTTATATAAAGTGGCCCCCAGAGTCCTAAAATTTCGCCCTGATGAGTTCCCGGGTGGAAAGTGGACGGGGTGGGTCGCGTTCAAGAGAGGATTTTTTGGATTTTCCATCATGTGGTTGGTCCTGTGGATAATGACTCACACCATTCTAGTTTCCTAGTGAACTATCTCAACTTTTACTCATCCCAATTGCTGTTTTTTATCTTCTCGCCATATACTTTGAGAGGGGACTAAGAGATGGCCGAACAAAAACCGCTTGAGGGATTCGCTGAGAAAAAGATAAAAATCATAGCAGACCACCGTGAGGTTCCATCCGGCATTGTGGACGAACTCACACAGCTCGGCGTCGAGGTTGAAGCACGCCAGCTTAGCGTTGGCGATTTCATCTTATCAGACCGAGTAGTGGTAGAAAGAAAATCCACGGCTGATTTTTTGCAATCGATAGTCGATAAAAGGCTCCTAGATCAAGCCAAGCAGTTGAGAGAGACATTTGAGCGTCCGGTGCTCATCTTGGAGGGCAAGAGTTTGTACTCGCGGAGGAAAATTCACCCAAATGCGATTCGCGGTGCACTTGCCGCGCTTGCCGTGGAATTAAACATTCCGATATTGCCGACTAGAGATGAAAAAGAAACAGCGCTGATCCTCATCGCCATCGCTAAGCGCGAACAGGTGGGAGAGGCCCGGGAGGTCGCGATACGTGGTGAACCCAAGGGGTTGGCCCTGTCCGAACAGCAGCGATTTGTAGTCGAAGGACTGCCCGGTGTATCGGCTGTGCTCGCCAAGCGGTTGCTCGAACACTTCGGTACAGTCGAGCGGGTGATGGCAGCATCCGAAGATGAGTTGCGGCAGGTGCGCGGCATCGGGCAAGAAAAAGCCAAAAAGATAAAGCTAGTTCTCTGTAGCATGTATGACGGTTCTGAAACTCCTTTTGCAGAAGAGAGTGATTGACCAAAAAGTAGCGGATGTTTTTCCTGAAGTAAGTCAATTTGAATTCATTTTAGTATTGGCCATTCTGAGTCGCCCTGCACTGCGTAGTTCACACACGGCCCATTCTCTTTTTGATCTTCTGAAGCCTCGTCACTTCCTATTTAGGCTTCTTCTTGCGCTTTTTGACTTTTTCTTCACTTTCTTTTCATCCTCGCCTTTAATGCCCGTTCCTTCTCCTCGAGTTCCGCCATCCTGTCATCGTATTTTCTCATCAGATCATCATAGATGCGCCTTGCTATGGAGCCATTTTTAAAGTATTTTACGGCAGCCTCTTTTTTGAGCCTCAGCGTGTTCCGTCTCCTCCATGTACCGATCGTAGTGTTCCACCACGCCGCCAAATGCCCTCGCGATCTCCTTGGTTCTCGACACCATTACTCCAACTCCCTTACCTCGGGCTTCAGCTTGAGCCGCCTGCAAACTCGCCTAGGGGATGGTGGCTCGAGGAGAGGCGATCCTTTTGGAACCGAGGATCCGAGCACCGCAAAGGTGTTTAGGCTAGAGGCACTTATTAAAGAAAAAGCAGGAGCTAAATCCGCTAGTCATTTTTTTAGATTTTCGAAACCTTTCGAACCCTTCGGACCATGGCTTCGAAAGCGCCGACTTGGGTGAACTCGAGCTTGCGGTCTAGTTCTTCAATGAACTTGTTAGCTGGGCCCCCGAGCTGCCAGAGGTCCACGTAGAGCTGGGCGAGCGGGGCTACGCCACCTTCGCTCCGGCGCTCTAGGTGAGGGTCCGAGTTCAGCACGAAGATATTTTTCCTGAGGGTCACCCGCTCCGGGAACCTGCGTCTCACTTCGCGTGGGTTCGCGTAAACGTACACCTCATCGCAGTCGATCGGTGCCTCCCCAAACCTCAGCCTATAACCCGAGCATCCGGTGAGGATCGCGCCTGCAGGCATCTGA
>CAYSRF010000046.1:0-6282 GCA_964433595.1 Hadarchaeota archaeon (SeqCode)
TCTTGAACCACTCGTGGTGCTTTTGCAACAGCCCCAATGTCCGGTCGTATGCTTCCCTCGGCCGCATTTCGTTCACCTTAATAGCTTCATTATTTCCTCATACCTTGCCGGAGCCTCGCGCGGGCGCTCCGAAACCCTTATTGCCTCTTCCGGGTCTTTGAGCATGTGTCCCGTCGCCACGCACACCACGCGCTCGTCCCGCTTGATGACCCCATTGGACACAAGCTTTTTGAGCCCAGCGATCGCAGACGCGCCGGCGGGCTCTGCTCCAATTCCTTCCAAACGGGTCATTAACTTTTGGGCCTTGATGATTTCGGCATCACTCACCGCCTCGGCTGTACCCTTCGAGTCCCGGATTGCCCGAATTGCCTTTGGGCCGTTCAAGGGGTTGCCTATGCAAATCGCCGTGGCTATCGTTTCGGGTTTTTTAACTGGCACGAATTTGTCAAGTCCCCCCTTGACAGCGTTGACAATTGGCTTTGCCCCCTCGGCCTGGATCCCGGTCATCATCGGCACCCCCTTCGTCAACCTGACCGCGTCGAACTCGAAGAAGCCCTTGTAAATCGCCCAGATGTTGGCGCAGTTCCCCATGGGCACCACCACACGGTCCGGCACTTCCCACCCAAGCTGATCCGCTATCTCAAATCCTATCGACTTCTGACCTTGGGGTCTAAAGGGATTCAGTGAATTCAGGAGATAGATGTCCTTCCTCTCCTCGCATATCCTTCGCACGATCGCCAGCACCTCGTCGAAGTTTCCCTTTACCGCTATCGTCTGCGCACCGTAAATCAGCGTCTGCGCCAGCTTGCCTCGTGCCACCTTACCCTTGGGAAGCAAAACCACGCAGCATAGCCCGGCCTTGGCCGCATAGGCCGCCAACGACGCCGAGGTGTTCCCCGTCGAAGCGCACGCGACGGTCCTAGCCCCCAGTTCAAGCGCCTTCGTGACGCCAACCGTCATCCCCCGATCCTTGAATGAGCCCGTTGGGTTAGCCCCCTCAAATTTTACGTAGAGCTCCCGGACTCCGACTTCCTTGGCAAGACGGTTGCAGCGGTAGAGTGGCGTCCCCCCCTCACCCAAGCTGACGATTTTCGATTCATCTAAAATCGGCATGAAAGCACGATATTTCCAGACGCTCGGCGCCTCAATCTTCAAACGCTTGCGATCGAGCTTCCGCTTCAGCTCACTCGGCTCGAACTCGACCTCAAGCAAGCCCCCGCACTTTGGGCACGTGTAAAATCTCTCGTGGATTTTGAACTTGCTGCCGCACTCGATACACTCCAGCCTCATGGTGTTCCCGATTTTAATTCGAGGTGCTTGGTAAATACTTTCGGTGAAACTAACACAAGAGTTTAACTGCGCAATGCCAGTATTTTTTCAGCTCCCAAGCGTTCGATGAATATCTATCAGATCACCAAGCAATGAGCTGGAAGTCTCCTTCGGGCCCGCCCCAAATCCCGTGATTGAGATCTCCCGCGCCAAGTCGAGCTCAAAGGTTACAGCATTTAGGGTGCCACCAACAGCGAGCGGGTGCCCTAGTGGGACTAGCTTCGGCCCTACTTCCAGCGAACCACGCCTCGCGATTCCGATGAGCTTTATCGTTTGCCCCGCCTCTTGGGCCAATCTGATTGCATCGGAGCGGACTCGGGTGATGCCAACCACCTTAACATCTTTAAGCCTTGCGTTCATGCCCAACAAGGAGTTCGCTAGAATCGTAATTTTGCATGCCGTATCAATTCCCTCTATGTCGAGCGTCGGGTCCTTCTCGGCTATCCCGAGCTCTTGGGCCTCCCGGAGGACGACCTCAAATGGGGCACCCTCTCTGCTCATGCGCGTGAGGATGTAGTTCGTGGTCCCGTTGAGCACACCCCTGATCTCGCGAATCTCATTCCCGGCCAACAGTTTCTTAGCGAGGTCCACCACCGGCACTGCTCCGCCGACCGAAGCGGAATACCTGAACTCCACGCCACACCGTCTGGCCAGCGAGTCGAGTTCCCTGAACGCAACCACGAGTGGCCCCTTGTTTGATGTTATGACGTGCTTCCCAGCCAGCATCGCACGTTTGATGTGGGTTAGCCCAGGCTCACCTGTTTTGATGTTTGTGGGTGTGAGGTCGTAAACAACGTCCGCCTCAACATTATCAATCACTTTGAGAGCGAGTTTGCCCCGTTTCCCTCCTTTATATGCTGCTACCGTCCTCTTCTTCTCGGCGGCCTTTAGCAATCCCATCAAATTGAGCCCTTTTTCATCCACTGCCGCGCCGAACTCGTCGACTGCCGCGACAACGCGAGGGATTAAACCATGGCTTTTACGCAGAAAGCTCGCTTTTTGAATAAACGCGCGGCTGAGCCCCTTCCCCAAATTCCCGAACCCAACGAGCACTATCCGCATCATCCCGCCTCGAGTGAAGTGATTATTAGAAGCTTTTTTCCATCTGCAATGCGCTGCAGGTTGAAAATCGCCAACTTCGCACGTTTCTCATCATCGGCTGTGATCGTCATTCGGGCTGTCGATTCTTTGCCGGGATCACCCATCGCGAGGCTCAGGTCGGACACCATTACTCCCTTGAGAGCGTTCAAACGATCAATCGTATCGTTGATGTCTGTGTGAATGATGTGACCTATCAAAAGAGCCGTTGCCCTCACAGCGCCCTCACGCTCTCCAAGCTGAGTGACCCGCACTCCTCTTGCCCGAAGCGCCGCTAGAATTCGATTGAGCCTCGCCCGATCACTAATCTCGAAAACCAACATGACAGGTAACCGTCCGAGAGGTGTCTTTCGCTCGCGCTGGTGCATTATGCTCTGAATGTTACCCCCAAAGCGTGAAATTGGTTCAAGTGCTTTGAGAAGCTGCCCGGGAACATCCTCAAGCTCCATCACAATTCTTACCAGCAATTCATCAACCCCGCTCTAGTACTTGAACCCCTTTGCCGGGGGAGGTGATAATAATTTCGCATTTCAGCCCCGCCCGCTCGAATGCTTTCACCATCGCACCCGCAACGTGTTCTGCATCGCCTTTTGGCTCGAGGATCGCGAACACGCTCGGTCCTGAGCCCGCCATCGCTGCTCCCGCTGCCCCCGCCTCCAAGGCGGCATGCTTCACATCGAGGAAACCCGGCACAAGTGGTATGCGGACTGGCTCGGCTATGCTATCAACCATACATTTTCCAAATGTCCTGAGATCGCCAGCTTCAAGTGCTGCCACCATCGTGCTCGCCCTGCTCACGTTCGATATCGCGTCCCGGAGCGGCACCTCCTGGGGCAACAGCTTCCTTCCTAACATCGTGGGGAGCTCGACCGCTGGCTGCGCCACGATGATTTTCATTGAGGGCGGGTTGAGTTTTAAAAATTCGAGCGGGCCAGTTGAAGTTACGATTGTGAAGCCACCGACGACCGCAGCCGTCACGTTATCGTAGTGAATGCTCCCTGCTATTTTTTCCTCCGCACGCGCTGCCGCCTCAATCAACTGCTCGCTCGAGAGCTCGCCTTCGAAGAGTTCATTCACCGCCGCGGCACCAGCTGCCGCACTCGCTCCGCTGCTCCCTATGCCACTGCCCGGTTTGATGCCCTTCTCAATCTTGAGTTCGGCTCCCTCGCTGTGACCAAGGATCTTTAACACTTCAGCCGCTGCAATCGCTGCGGTGTTCTTTTCGGCCTCTTTGGAGATGCCCTTCGCGCCGACTCCACTTATCTCGGCTACTGCTATGCCCGGCTTTTTTGACCTCCTCGCCTCGACTACATCTATGGGCCCGGCAAGCGCGAGACCGAAAACATCGAACCCGGGGCCGAGATTTGCGATCGTCGCTGGCGCGGAAACCTTTACCATTTTTGGCATGAATTCTCCTCATGATTCGGCGCATGGGCCTCATTTTACGTGGCGGAAATCCGTCTTGGAATCCTAACAATCACTCGTTTCTTTTCTACCTCTATCGTGATCCTTTGTTTGTCTATGGAGGCGGGTATCGCCACAGTACAGAAGTACCCTTTATTCAGTTTAGGGGATACGGCATAGATTTCTACAGACTCTGGATAGAATTTTACTCTAACATTGCCCTTGCTTTCCACTCCCTCAGCATTTAGTGTTATTGTCACTTCTTTGACATCAACGGAAACATTATACTCGGGTATTACCCTTTCTTTGATTTCTGGCGGTGCTATTTTTTCCGGGACTTCCACTGGTATTTTTATGGCGGGTTTTTCTTCGGGGATTTCGGCTATCGGGGCGATTTCCTTCTCTTTTAAAGGCACTTTTTCCCATCTGCCACTTGGACCAAAGCGCTTCATTTCTATCTTTGGGGGGTTTATTCCATTACTGGATATAGAGATGCTGAACCCGCTTCTTCTTTCCACCCCGCTTGGCCGTCTGATCACAAATTCTGGCAGTTTTTCTTTTCTTATCCGTCGTCCTGGTGTTTCAAATTCCTTTTCTATCTCCTCAAAGTCCTTAAAAAACCGTTTCATCATTCGCTCGAAAAACTCATCGAACGGGTCATATCCCATGCGCTCACCAAGAAATCAGTATTTTAGCTAGCACTTATACTTTAGGAGTGAACGCGGCGCTTCTAGCCACAAAAATTGAATCCTCCGGGGCGACTATTCCTTTTCTAGCTCTTCGTAAGGTTCCACTTCTGAATAGATACATTCACCACTTGAGTAGTAGTCGCACTCAGGGCAACATTCGTTCTGTTGATCGCACTCATAGTAATTCCAACATTTAGGACAGCACTTTGGCATTCTCCACACCCAAGAATTTCCATTTGATAGAAGCCTACATTGCTTATTTAAGATTTTCGAACCCCTCCGCCGAGAAGTGAGAAAGTTATTTATGGGAGTTAAACTAATTTTTTCTCGCGCCGGGAGAGCAAACCGGGAGGGCCTCTAGAATCGATCTTGGTGGATCCCACTGGTAGGGACCTCAAACGGGCTAGGCCGGCTCGAAGGGGTTCTGAACAGCAGGCTGTCGGGGTTGATTCAAAAGCGCTCGAAGGGTTGCGGCGTGGAGAACTCGTAAGGGCAATCCACACGGTCCGTGAAGGATCGGAGCGACGTGGTTCGGCGGGCTGCTCAAAAAGTGGTTCGGGCGGGCTACGTCGTCCGCAGTTATCGAGATGCCTGTGGCTCTTATCTCGGCGCGCCTTTTAACGAAATTTAAGCTGGAGAAGAATTTTTCTGGAAGCTGATAAGAAAACAACAAGGTGTCATTGTGGATGTCATTCGAGATTTTGACCCCTGGCATGATCCCCTCTGCACCTGCTCAAAAAAATATGGGTTCAATCCTTACACCGGATGCTCTTATCGGTGTGTCTACTGTTACGTTACCTCCTATGTGCCGAGAGCTTTCGAATGTAGGATAAAGAAAAATTTATTGAAGCGTGCTGCGCGTGATCTCAAGCAGGTTGACAAGTGTCGCGTCATCAGCATGTCTAACAGTTCTGACCCTTACCCGTCGATGGAGGCGAAATTTAAGCTAACCCGCGCCTGCCTCGAACTCTTTCTGCGCGAGGGCTGCCAGGTACAAGTGATAACGAAATCTGACCTCGTCACCCGTGACATCGATTTGCTCTCGAAGATGCTCTGCGTGGCCAGCTTTACTATAACCACCCTCAAAAGAAATTTGAGTCGGAAACTCGAACCGCGAGCGCCACCACCCGAACGAAGGTTGGGGGCGATGAGGAAACTCTCGAGTAATGGTGTGCCCGTGAGCCTGCGCCTCGACCCAATCATCCCCGGCCTAAACGACGCCGAAATTGAACAAATCGTCAAAGCTGCCGCCACCACCGGCGCCAAACATGTAACCTCATCGACGTTTAAACCCCGCCCCGATAGCTGGCATCGCGTTCGGCAGGTTTTTCCTGAAGCTACCGCCAAGCTCGCGCCGCTATACTTCGAACGCGGCGAACGGCGCCACAACAGCTGGTACTTGCCACGCGAACTCAGGTTTGAACTCATGGGGCAGGTCAAGAAAGCGTGCGATGAAAATGGTCTGACCTTCGCCTCCTGCCGCGAAGGGCTGCGGGAGCTGACGACCGGCGGAAGCTGCGATGGAAGTCATTTAATTTCAAGAAAGAGTTCAAGCTGATTTATTTCAAAACCTCGCCCGTCTTCAAGTACCAAAGATAAAGATCCAGCTCGCCAAGCGTGAGCCCGAGCTTCCCTGCGAGCTCTGCGAGCTTTCCCTCGATCTCCAGATATCGTCCGCGCGTCAGCGGGCGGGATACCTCATCGATTAATCCATGTTCGTGCAGCACGCTGAGCACATGCCGGTCCAAAATTGCCACATCAT
>CAYSRF010000047.1:0-6006 GCA_964433595.1 Hadarchaeota archaeon (SeqCode)
CGGGGTTTGTGGTTTTGATGTGTAGTTCGGCTAGCTCTTCAACGGTGCGGAGAACAGTTTCTTTAACGACGGGGGTCTCGTGATTTTGTACTTTAGCTGTAAAAGCGATAGCGCAATTTCCTCTCGTTTTCAATTTCCAATTTGGGTTAAGTCTGATTAATTTAGGGTACCCCTCGAGCTTGACACCTTGGGTTTTTAGGCGATCGATAGCTACCGCTCCAACGTAGGTTGTGCACATGCCCTCTTTCGAGTCCGTGTCGTCGATGCCGATGTTGAGCAGCGCCAAGTTCATCGACCATTCAACTATTCCTTTTAATTAGCATAAGGGGTGTCGCTCCGGGCGGCAGTTTTATAGGTTTTTAAACTAAATTTAAGAATGTGGATAACGTGAGAGTGAGATTGAGAGTGCTTCTTACAGGCATTTGTGCATGCATTTTATTTCTAACGACAGTGCAGACGGGGGCGGCACAGCAAGCCGAGCTACCCACTTGGGACGTCGGCCTCACTTGGGCGATGGGTAAACCTGACATCGACCTAACATTCACTTACACAACCATGGGTATGACATTAGATGCGACCGGGAGTGGCAGTTATTACGTAATCTACAAGGTCGGAGCGATCGAGGGTCAGGAATATAGGGTGGACGTGGCTGGAGGGTTAGATATGATTATGGACATTGATATTAGTGGGGTCTCTGCAGGAGAGCAAGTTTCCGGTTCCCTGCACATGACGATGACAGCAAAAGTGGATGGAACCATTTACTACACCAGGGATGAGCTAGCGGTGACCCGAGCAGAAGAGACGTTTGATATTGGCATGGAGTTCTCGGGCAGCGTTACGGGCGGAGGTCAAACTGGGAGTGTCAGCGGATCCATGGACGCGAGCGGTAACATGAGTATTACTTTCAATCCGCCATTGGACATCTTCGATTTTCCAATCACGGTTGGCGAAAGTTGGACCGCAGAGTCCGTTGCCACGGTAACAGGCAGCATGAGCGGCAGCATGAGTCTCACAATAGTAGCGGATGGCGAAGAGCAGAGCTCTAGTGAACCAATTAGCGAATCACTTGATCAGACGGTTAATGTGTCGCTCTCAGTTAGTTGTCCGAGCACGGTGGATATACCACTTGCCTCGACATGCTATAAAATCGTGGTGTCAGGTACCGGCATGGCCCAAGCAAGTCCGTTTATGCCAGCTGATGTGCTATACTACTCGCCAGACAAGGGTTTCATCGTGGGGGCAGAATTACCTTTTGGTGAAGCAATGAGTGGCGCGAGTCTCGGATCAGAGGAGGACATCCCCTTCTTTGGAGGCATGATGGGGGGTGAAGAAGCAATCGCCCTTAGCTCGGTTACCGAGCAAGAGGCCAGAGATGCCATAGCAGGAATGGGTGCCAAGGGCATCGACCCAGTCCTCATTGGAGCTATCGTGGCGATAGTCATCGTAGCGATCGCAGCAGTTTTGGTAGTAGTTATACGAAGGCGTGCATAAAGAGCCATAATGGGTGAGGGTTAGCTAGACGAGAGCGCTGATTAGTTATCCCTCCATAAAACCTTATTGAGCTTCATTGACAAGGGAGATTTGGATTACCATGGTTGCCAGCCCATGGGGTGAATTTAAGCGCGACGTACGCGATGCGCTAGAGGCCGCGCTTTCCAAGCTCGGTTGGAAGCCGCTTGTGAAGGTGGAGCAGACATTAGAGGAGCCCCCTGATCCAAAGCTTGGTGATCTAGCCACGAGACTCTGCTTCGAGCTCGCGAAGACGCTTCATAAGTCCCCCATGTGGCTCGCGGCGAAGCTTGGGAAGACGGTAAAACCTGCAGGCCTGATCGCGCGGGTGGAGGTCGCTGGCAGCTACGTGAACTTTTTCGTCGACGTTCCTAAACTCACCGAACTCACGCTGCGAACAATCGAGCGGGTCGACGCCAAGTACGGTTGTTTCGATATCGGAAAGGGCAAGAAAATCGTCATCGAACACACGAGCGTAAATCCCACGAAGCCGCTCCACATAGGCCACGGCAGGAACGCGGTTATGGGTGACACCATGGCGCGAATCCTGCGTGCATTAGGCCACGAGGTTGAGGTGCAGAACTACATCGACGACATGGGGCGACAAGTGGCGGAAACCCTGCTCGCATACCGGCTGATCAAGCGAAAGCCTCGTGCGAAGTTCGACCACATTTTGGGTTTGATCTACGCGGACATGCATAAGCGCCTGGGGCAGGAGCCGAAGCTCGAGCAGCAGGTGCGAAAGGTGCTCGCGCAGCTCGAGCGCGGCAAGGGTCCTACCTTTCGCAGGGCGAGACAACTTGCCGAGCGTTGTGTTGAAGCTAACCTTGAGACGACCGACCGCTTAGGCATAAGCTATGATTTGCTCGCTTGGGAGAGCGACATCGCACGGTCGGGGATGCTGAAGGAGACCCTCGAGCGACTCTGGGGGACGCCTTACGTGGTCGAGGGTACGGGTGAGTGGACCGGAACTCTAGTCCTGAGGCTAGCCGACTTCGGGATCGGAGACAAAGTGCTCGTACGCTCCGATGGTACCGCTGTTTATACGGCGCGCGACATTGCTTATCAGCTCTGGAAGTTCGGGTGTACGAAGGCGGGACTGCGGTTCAAGCTCCATTCAAAACGCCCCGATGGCACCCAGACTCACACGACGACGCAGCTGGGCAAGGCCAGCACGAAGTTCGGCAACGCTGCTAAGGTCATCAATGTCGTCGGGGCAGAGCAACGGTTCCTCCAGCAAGTTGTCGTCACCGCGCTCAAGGCCCTCGGGCTCGAGCGGGAGCATGAGAATTCGCACCACCTTGCATATGAGCATGTCTGGATTCCGAGCGGCAGGTTTTCCGGGCGCAAGGGCACATGGGTTGGGTTCTCCGTCGACGATGTCATCGAGGAAGCGGTGGCCCGTGCCCATGTGGTGGTCCGGGAACACGCCCCCAAGGCGAGTGAGCGGTTCAAGCGTGATGCTGCTGAGTTTGTGGGCGTGGGGGCGGTTCGGTATTCGTTGGTTTGCACCTCCCCTGAAAAGAAAATCATGTTCAAGTGGGAGGAAGCGCTCAACTTCGATCGGAACAGCGGGCCTGCGGTGCAGTACTCGCACGCCCGAGCCTGCAGTATCCTGCGGAAGGCTAAGCGCCGTGGCGGGAGGCATCCGAGCGATATCTTCAAACTACCCCAGGAAGAGCGCCTGATCAAACTGCTGGCGAAGTTTTCTGAGATTGTGCGTGAGGCCGGCGAGAAGCTGCAACCCCACCTGCCCGCGCTTTACGCGGCCGAGCTTGCGCTGGCGTTCAATAAATTTTATGAGGCGGCCCCCGTGATCGAGGCTGAAACACCTGAATTGCGCGCCGCCCGCCTCCGCCTAGTGAACTGTGTCGGGATAACGCTGCGGAACGCGCTCAACTTGCTTAGGATAGCCGCGCCAGAGCGTATGTAGGCTTTTACTCCCAAATCTATTTGAGAGATGCTATCCCTGAAAACCTCCCTTAAACTCTCCCCGCTTTAGGCGCTCGTACCACTCGCGCTTTATTGTTTCCTGCGCGTGAAGCTCCTTTCGCTTCGCTTCGAGCAATTGTGGTTCTTGACCAACGAGTTCTGAGGCAGAGAGCACGCGGTGGCCACTTTTTTCGGCTTTGGCGAATACTGGTGTTAGGTATTCTTTGTAGTCAAGTGATCTCAAAAGGTGGTGGTCGATTATGGTTAGCGGCACCGTCCCCACTATTTTCACCATGTTGTTGAGGGCCTTTGCAAGGCTTTCTTCGTCGATCTTGAAGTCCTTGAGGTAAAGAGGTGGACCGCCCATCACCAGCATGTCCGGCTGTTGCTTCAAAATCAGCCGCAGCGCCTCCTCGTCAATCGGTCCCTGTACGTCTGAGGCGTGCATGAATGAGCACCTCGGCGTTCGCACCGTCAGCATCAGCACGTATCCAAGCTGTGAGTCAGCCGCGCCATGAAAAACAGGTTTTGAGAACTCTAATGTGGTCCGGCCGAACTCGAACTTTTTGCCGTCCGCGACTTGTATTTCTTTCGCGATTTTCGAGTTGAGCTTCTGGAACATGTAGCCCCGTTTTCGTTGGCTCAGGTTTATGTTAGAGTAGATGTTTTTCGTCAAGATCAGCTTGCCGCGGTACAGACGCTCTGCAAGTTCGGGGGAACTCCAGGTCCATGTCCAGTCCTCGAAGCTAGGGACGTAGTGGTCGAAGTGGTAGTGGCTTATCGTCAGCACGTCGGCGTCCCGCGCTGCGTCGAGAATAACCTGCCGCGACTGAGCAAGCGTCATGTACTCGCGCTCGTGGGGGCTTAATTTGAAACGCGGCCCAAGCGCAGAGCCGGGATCGATGACAAGTTTGACATCATTAGTCTCAACGAGCGTGGCCATGCTCCGGACACCAAAGCTCTCGAAGGCAAGCGGTAGAACCTGGATTTCGCCACTCCGCACGGGTACTGGCTCCATGCGATCGAATCCACTTCTCTCCATGAAATTTAAATGCAAAGCTTCCATACACCTAACCATGCCCGCACGCTTGAACTACCTAAAGCACCCGAGGCTCAAACGATCCGTGCTCGTCGCAGGCTTACCTGGGATAGCTTACATAGGCAAGCTAGCAGTCGAGTATTTGATCCACCAGCTTCGAGCAAAAAAATTTGTCGAACTATATTCCGAATACTTCCCCGAGTGGGTCGTCCGGGACGATGGCTCGGTCAAGACGTTGAAGGTAGATCTCTCCTACTGCAAGCCAGATGGGTTAAAACGTGATCTCTTGCTCGCTACTGCTGATGCTCAAGCGGCCTCGCCAGCGGGGCAGTACCGACTCACGGGCGAGATTTTAGATCTCGCGGCGCAGCATGGTGCAGATACTGTTATCACAATGGCTGCATACGTGCTTTCTCCTCATGAGTCAAAGGCGAAGGTCGTCGGGGCGGCATCGGATGTTGAAACGGTTAAGCTCCTCCGCGAGCACGGGGTGGAACTTCTCGATAGCGGGATGGTAGTGGGGATGAATGGTCTGCTTCCTGGGTTAGCCGCGGCGCGGGGCATGCGCGGGTTTTGCTTGCTGGGCGCCACTCAAGGAGGGCTGCTTGATGTCGCGGCGGCAGAATCCGTTCTCCGAGCTTTAAGCGAGGTGCTGGGATTCAAGCTGGATCTGGAGGAGCTCCAAAAGCACGCGGCGACTTTGCCCAAGTTCAAGCCGCCCAAGCTCAAGCTGCCGAGTGGGATCGAGGAAGAAATTAGTTATATCCGCTAGTTTACAAAAAGGGGAGTACTACCTTTTACAAACACAGCTCATCGTTGCTTGCTGAGTTCGTTTCAATATCGAAATTTAATTTATTAACCGTTTTGAGTCCATAGTTAATAGGGACAAGCAGATGCTAAGCAAGCATTTGATTGCTGTAGTTTTCTTGGCTGCCGTCTCTTTAGGTGTCTTGGCATTTTATATTGAAAGTAGGAAGGGCAACCAGCAGGAAGGCGTAAGTGAGTATGAAAATGTGGATCTGCCATATCTGATAACCCATATCGATGAATTTGAGAACGAGAAAGTCAGAGTAACAGGAACTGTAAGATATATGGGTAGTATTTACATGTTTGAAGATTTCTCGCTTACAGTAAACGATGCATGGATTCCAGTTGACGGAATTCATGAGAGCAATTTGATACTACCAACAGAAAATGACATTATAATCGTCGAGGGGACCGTTAGTTGGTTTAGCCTTGAGGGGGATACTTACTATATTTCAGTTGACTCATGGGCATAGACAATAAGCACTTTTATTTAGAGTTAGGGGTAAATACGGATAAAAATAGTTATCAGCATGGCGAAAACGTACAAATTACCGTGACACTAAGAAATAAAAGTTCGATGGACTTGCAACTAATGATATTTAAATTTAGCATCGACAATTTTTTATTTCAATAGTGAATTCTGCGAGGGATGTGGTGTACAACAACCATCATGACAATCTTGAGGAGCACCACGAGAATGATGGTCCAATAACCCCAGC
>CAYSRF010000048.1:0-5890 GCA_964433595.1 Hadarchaeota archaeon (SeqCode)
AAATGTTAGCTTGGAGGTTGATGTCAGTGCTGCAGAGCACGAGCGGGAGCGCAGGCAGTTCAGAAGAAGATATTAAACTAAGCCATGGCCCAATTAATCTAAAAAAGAATGATCTAGGAAAAGTTAAGATGTCTAATTATTTCAAGATTGGAATTGTTCTTTACTGCAAAGGTATTTATGAAGGCCGAAGGAGAGAGAAAATTGTCTGAAAACAAAGGGATGCAAGGTACAATGGCTGAAGAGAAACCTGCCGTGACTGAAGAGAAACCTGCGGCGAAGGAAAAACCAGCTGCGGAGAACGTGGTTTTTATCGGGATAAAGCCCGTGATGAACTACGTGCTTGCAGTGATAACGCAGTTCAACATGGGGACCGGTGATGTCACCCTCAAGGCACGAGGTCAAGCGATTAGCAGGGCCGTCGACGTTGCAGAAATCACCAGGAATCGCTTCTTGCAGGGACTGGCAGTGAAAAACATTCAAATTGGAACCGAAGAGCTCCAAGCCGAAAGTGGCACGATCAACGTGTCCACAATTGAGATCGTGCTCGGAAAAGGCGGATGAACTTTTTCAACACTTTTTTATTTTTTTAAAAGAGAATGCTAAAGATATTTTTTGTTTTTAACTTCTGGCAGGAGCCATTCAATTGTTGTAGCACGATCAATATGGGTTATATTCAACTTCAGTTTTCCTTCGTTTGCCATCCTTCGCATAACTGAAATTGTCCTGTTTCCAGTTTCAACATCTCCAAAATGCTTCTCTCGCATCAAAGAATTGGCCACCTTTCCACCATTCGCTTTAATGAACTCAATTATTTCCCCTTCGGTGACACTCTTTTTTATCTTAGGTGACATTCTTCTCATCCCATTTTAACATTGTTTTGAAATTGTTATCAGTTCCAAAACACTTAAAATTTCAGTAAAGCTACCGCTAACTCGAGAGGAAATGCCAAAGCCTTAAGTAAAAGGAGCTTACTCCCTAACAACTTCAGCTGTGGCAAATCTTGGCCGCACTTCATTTATGCGGATCTTTACCTCATCCCCGACATTTGCGCCGGATACGAAGACCACAAAGCCCTGCACGCGAGCGATCCCATCCCCGCTTTTGCCCCGTCCTTCTATCTTTACTGTAGGAGTGTCACCCGCCTTAACCGGTGCGGGTGTGGATGGTCCTCGTTCAAAGCCTCTTGGTCTGTCTCCACTTCGTCTGTACACTTCTCCAACTCCTTTCTCTTGGATAGAGTAACTCTTCGTCTACGCTATTAACCCTTCCTACATATGATGTATGATGTTTCCTTTAATGACGGGATTTTACCTTAGGGATTTCGAAAGAGTCTCGATCTGTACTGTGTCTAAAAAATGCAGGTATGAGCTTGGAGAAGAAAGATAACCACTACTTAGCTAACAACCCCGCGTCTTTTTATCGAAAGTGGGAGAATAGGTTTGTGGTAAAATGGGTAAAAGAGGTAAAAGGATCTTAAAGGGGATCCGAGAACGGAAGAGAAGGGAGAGAAAGAGGCTGGCTGTCTTTAGGCTCGTATGGCATGAAGGCAGGGCGGGCGCAAAGGCTGTTTCTATCACTCGTCAATTAATCGCATTTTCGGGAATTTTAATCGACAAAGTAATTGCCCATCGCAGCTGTGCCCTTGACCATGGGATTACTCGGCCGGGGAGATGAAAACTACGTTGTCCCCGCGGATTATCATCGTGCCATATCGCTTGAGTGCTTCGCTGCCCTGGAGTTCTTCCGCATCCTCGAGCACGAGATTTACGTGGATGTCAAACCCACGTATCTTGCCCCGAAACTCCCTGCCGCCCTTGAGGCTCACGAGTACCGATGAGCCGAGGGCGCGGTTTAAGACATCTAGAGGTCGTTGCGCGGGCATGAAAATCGTCAATCTCTCAGTGATGCCACATTTAAGCGTTGCTTACGACGCCACGGGTAAGGAAGTAGGGACGTTTTTTAAGCATTACTGGGGGTAAAGCTCGAATTACCTCCCACTATCGGATTTTTTATTTTTACGCGATAGGTCTAAGCGCCACACTAGCCAGTCCTCCGCTACGGGTATACCCCCAAAAAAATCAAGGGATCATGCAAAACTTGATCTATCTCTGCTCAAAGTCCACTTTGATGCCGTAGACAAATCGAAGGGTTGCATAGTGGTCCCCCAACCCCAGCGATTGAACTCTATCCAAGATGCCCTCGGATCGATAATCGTGCGCAATTGTCGCCATGTTTACGTATGCCCTAGTGCCCCTTTTAGACCCACATTTCGGGACGATAACCTTCCAATCGGGGTAAAGAATAACTTTGGCGATGCTATCCACCTCGCCCAGCTTGTGGCCTCCACCGTGAGGAAGTATATTCGCTCCCCTTAACTTCTCATACGCCCATCTATCAATAGCCCTCGAACCAGTCACAACTTTGATTTTTTCCGGAGAAAGGTTCATTCTGCCCTTGACGAGGCACGCCGGGAAATCATCGGTTAAAGTTATCACGAAAATCTCTCCTTCCTCGTGGATGAGGTTACATCCGATAATTGCTTCGTTGGGCCCGATCAGCTCATAATGGTTGTGATTCGCTATTACCTCGCCTCCAAAAATCTCTACAAAAAGAAGCTTTCTTTTTCTCCTGGAAAAGTCGCTCGCGTACCCGCAACGTTCTCTGTACTCTCGTGCATCGGCGTCCTGCAGGACGTATGATTTGCCGAAGGGCGTCCGCATTTCTTCGGCCCTTTCACAAACGAAGTTAATTAATGAGTCACGCATTTCGTTCGAAGAGGTGTGTAAGACCGCGACTATCCTCGGCAGATCAAGGGTTTCGTAATTTTCAACCTCATATAAATTCAAAAAATGGCTGCCCGGGCTAAAATTTCTCAACCCGATTTCTTTGCCATCGATTTTGAGACCTTTTTCCCTCATTTCGTGTAGGATGTCCAATATTTCTTCAAGATCGGGATCGTTTTTTGCTGCACCGACTAACATGCCACAAAAGTCAAATTCCATCTCCCCGGGGACGAGGTCATACGAGCCATCCCCCCATATGATTTTGCCTCCCTCGGGGACCGATTCATAAAATTTGTGGGGGGATGTTTGAAACGTGAAATCCGGCGCGCCGATGAACATGGCCCGGGGTTCATATCCCAATTTTTCTTGGATGTAATGCATCTTTGCTACAAAGAAGGTTGTATTTATCTTACCAACCTCCTCGGCGGGATCGTTCATCCCCAAGTTGAAAAGATATTTCTCCGCATTTTTCATCCTCTTATCAAATTCCTCTCTACTCAGCGGGTAGCGTCCCCTCAATTCATATTCCATTGGACCACCAAGATAGAGATAGCAATTCCTCCAATAACTTTTGCGCACAAAGGGAGAATATCTTAAACCTAAAAAATAAGATGGTCTGAATCCTGCTTACAGGTAAAGCTATGCATCAACGCAATAATTGGGTTTTGATCTAGCAAATGATACTTTCAGCTTTTTACTAAATGCACCAACCATTTTTGACCTATGGTGCGGGGGAGGGGATTCGAACCCCCGAACTCCTTCGAGACCAGATTTCCCAGGAACCACTTGAGTCTGGCGCCTTTGACCTGGCTTGGCTACCCCCGCAAGAATAAGGTTTTTTGCTGGGAGCTAATTAAATCTGCGGGAGTCAATGACAGAATTTGAATCTCGTCGCGCATTTGAACACCTCGACAAGCTAGCTTACGAGATCGGGCCTCGATTGGCTGGCACTCGGGGCGACGGCATCGCTGCGGATTACATCCGAAAACAGTTCGAGAGCTATGGGCTCAAGACACGAGTGCAGGAGTTTAAGTTCGTAAACCGTGCCACCCGAATCAAAGTCACCGCGTTCATTTTCGCTGCAGCTTTCGTTACATTTCTTTTCCTCTCACCTGAACTCTCACTGTTTGTCTGGTTCCTCGCACTTGTGGTTTGGCGCTCGCTCGGCAAGCTCATGCCCAAGCGAAAGAGCCAGAACATTATCGGCACTCTGGAGGCGCGGGAGTCAAAGAAGCGTGCCGCGATAACCGCCCACTATGACTCGGCGCCCTGCATGGTGAGCTACGAGCTGCACCTATTCGTTAGGTTCACCTTCGCGCCGGCCCTCGTCATCATCACCCTTGCCCTCGCTCTCAGGGCGTTCGGTTTGCTCTCAGCGTGGTCGGTTGCGTGGGGAGTGCTCGCGCTTGTTTTCATGCCCATTTGCGTCGGCATGTTTGTTGCCGCGAGCAGCCGACGCGTTTCGCCAGGCGCTGATGATAACGCTTCAGGGGTTGCGGTAATGCTAGAAGCAGCGCGCGTGGCCGCAGGATCCCCACCCGCCAATGCTGGTCTAACGTTTGCCGCACTTGGAGCAGAGGAGCAAGGGCTCATGGGCGCGCACAAGCTCGTGGCGAGCAAAACACTGCCGGAAGATACAATGGTGCTAAATTTGGATATGATTGGGGCAGGCTCGCAGGCTTATGTCATCGAGGGCAACGGTGTCTTTCGAAGGAGTAGAACTTCACCTGAACTCAATGAACGGCTCGCGAACTGTATCAAAAGTGCTGGGCTAAAGCCAAAGCTCTGGTGGGCAGCGCTCGCCAGGCACGATCACATTCCATTTGTGCGGGCCAAAATGCGGGCTACGACTTTCTCCATCGATGTCCAAAGCAAGGATAAGCTCGGCCACTTCATCGCGAAGGTGTTTAGGTTGCCCAATGTTAGGGTGCGTGGGTACCGCTACATCCACACGCTTGAGGATACACCCGAGCGGATTGAGCTGGCAAACATCGAGCGAACTGGCGCAGTAGTACTCGAATTCATCAAAACAATTTAACCCACGCGACAAATAGCGATGGGGGTGATTGAGTGAAGATTGGGTTGATGTCCGATACGCATGACAGGATCGACGCGGTGGAGCGAGCGATAGATTTCTTCAATCGAGCTGAGGTCGAGCACGTCTTACATGCGGGCGATTTGATTTCACCATTCGTGGCACCAAAATTCGCGAAGCTGAAGGCTAAGCTGCACTACGTCTGGGGAAACAACGAAGGGGACCGAGAGCTTATACACATCAAGTTCGGAGAGATGGGGTTGAAGCCGCTTGGGAACTTCGCAGTGCTGGAACTGGACGGACGGAAAATAGCATTGTTGCATGGTACCCATGAAGACATCGTCGAGGCTCTTTTGAAATCGGGCACCTTTGATGTGGTTGTTCGAGGACACACCCATAGTGCCGAGGTTCGTGAGGGCAAGACGCTCCTCATCAACCCGGGCGAGGTCTGCGGCTACCTGAGCGGACGCCAGACGGTCGCCTTGCTCGATCTGGCCGAACTCCGCGCGGAGATTTTGGAGTTATAGTTTATTATTTAGCATGTGCGATTAACTCGGCTTGGGTGGATGATTGATCGAGTTCATCGCGATAGTTGCACTACTCGCTGGATTTTATGTAGCTTGGAACATCGGCGCAAATGATTCCGCTAATTGCGTGGGGGCAGCGGTTGGTGGACGTATTTTGTCCTATCGCCGCGCAATCGTGATCGTAATACTGTTTGTTCTCTTAGGCGCGGTTCTCGAGGGTTGGAAAAACATGAAAACCGTGGGAGAGGGCATCGTGATCGGGTCGGGTGGCGTAAATCCGCTTTCTGACATCCCTCAAGCCGCAATTGCCGCCCTACTTGCTGCAGGGATATGGGTCACGATAGCCACCACGCGGGGTCTACCTGTTTCCACTTCTCAGTCCATAGTGGGTGCAGTCATTGGAGCAGGATTGCTGATGTCTTATACACAGCCAGGCATCGATGCGAGCGTTCAATTCGGCACACTTGGCACTATTGCCATCGCTTGGGTGTTAAATCCATTTATCGCCGCCATTCTCGCTTTCATCTTATTAAAAGCCTTCAGCC
>CAYSRF010000049.1:0-5857 GCA_964433595.1 Hadarchaeota archaeon (SeqCode)
GTGGCACACCCGTGACGGTGAAAGTAGTCGAGGATCAGTGGTTCCTGAACTACGCAGATGAAGGTTGGAAGGAAAAGGCGCGAGCTTGTCTAGCGCGGATGGAGTTGGTGCCCCCCGAGACGCGAGCGCAGTTCGAGCACACCATCGGGTGGCTCCACGAGTGGCCATGCACTCGCAGCATAGGGATGGGGACGCCCGCGCCTTGGGATCCCAAGTGGATGATTGAATCCCTCAGCGACTCGACGATCTACATGGCCTACTACACGATTGCACACATCCTCAAAACCATCGACCCCGCGAAGCTCACCGACGAGGTCTTCGACTACGTCTTCCACGAAAAGGGCGATGCTGATTCGATCTCCCGTTCCACAGGCATCGATCGACAGGCCCTCGAGGGTATGCGCCGCGAGTTCGAATACTGGTATCCGCTTGACTATCGAATGTCGGCGAACGAGCTGATTCCCAACCACCTCACTTTTCATATCTTACACCATGTCCTACTCTTCCCCGAGCGTTGCCCCCGCGGCATTATCTCGTTCGGGATGGCGGTGCTCGAGGGGGAGAAGATGTCCTCTTCGAAGGGAAACATCATCGCAATCAACGAGGCCGTTCGAGAATACGGTGCAGACACGGTGCGGCTCTACCTGATGTCGGTTGCGGAGCCCTGGCAGGACCTGGATTGGCGGACCAGCGAGGTCGAGGCGATGCAGAGAAACTTGGAGCGCTTTTACTCATTGGCTGAAAAAATTCTCGCGCTACCCGAGACGGGGCACCCGAGCTTCGCCCAACCCGAACGATGGATGCTGAGTCGGCTCCAGAGGCACGTTCAAGCTGTGACCGAAGCGCTCGAATCTTTCGAGACTCGCAAGGCTGTGCAGTACGCTTTCTTCTCCCTTATGCAGGATCTGCGGTGGTACATGAAGCGAGCGCAGCAACCTGAGGCACGCGCCCACATGCTGAAGCGGGTGTTCAATGTCTGGCTCCGCCTGCTTGCCCCGTTCACGCCCCATATCTGCGAAGAGTTCTGGGAGCGTGTAGAGGAAGGCAGCTTCATCTCGGTGGCTCCTTGGCCGGATGTGGAGGAGGGACTCATTGACGAGGGGGCCGAGCTGGTGGAGAGCTACCTCGGGCGCGTGCTCGAAGACATCGGAAAGATTCTCCGTGTAGTGAAAGTTGAAAAGCCTAAACAAGTCTGTCTTTACGTTGCACAGGATTGGAAATGGCAGGCTTATCGCATCGCCATGAAGCGTGTGCAAGAGGGGAGAGTTGACTTCGGCAAGCTGCTCCGCACGGTCGAGAAGGAGCTCGGGCTCAGGCTGCACACCGCGAACTTAGCGAAGTACCTCCAGCAGGCGGTGCAGGAACTCAGGAATATACCCGAGCAAGACCTCAAGACCTTGGAGAGGGTGGAAGTGGATGAGCTGCAAGTCCTGCTCGAAGCTGCCAATTTTCTCCGTGAACAGCTGGGGATGCAAGAAGTGCGTGTGTTCAAGGCAGACGATGCTACGCGCTACGATCCGCAGGATCGGGCTAGGCTCGCGGTTCCAATGAGACCTGCGATTTTTGTTGAATAAGTGATCTCATGACCAAGATTTCAGATGTCGTGCGGGACCTGCGTTACCTGCTTAATCAAGGTTATCCCCGTGACTCAGCCGTGAACTTCGTCGCCAACCACTACCGCCTCCCGCTTAACCAACGCCACTTGCTGGCGCGCTGCGTCTTCTCCAAGCTTGAAATAGCTGAGCATCGTCGAAAAGCCATCAGAACGAGTGCCGTTCGAGGCAAGCGCTTAGGTGTTGACGGCTACAACGTCCTAATAACCTTCGAAAGCATCCTCACCCGCAAACAGGTTGTGCGATGCGACGATGGCTACGTCCGAGATCTCCGCGCGATTTTCGGCAAGTATCGCACATCTCCTGAAACCACGCGAGCGCTTACGGAACTTTTGCGGATTATCATTGGAGCAAAGCCAAGGCATGTCGAGTTTTTGTTCGACAAGCAAGTAAGCAGGAGCGGTGAGCTTGCAGGCATGGTGAGACAGCGACTCAAGCAAGCTGGGCTGAAGGGCGATGCTCAAGCGATCGGTGGGGTCGATTTGAAGCTCCGTTCATTTGATGTCGTCGCAAGCAGTGACCGGGCGATAATTGGGCGGACGAAGGCAATTTGGGACATCCCGGCCGAGCTCCTGAAACGAAAAAAGGCCAATGTCCTTAATTTGACTGAGTTTAAACCAAAATTTTCCCCGCCGATTAATCCATTCCTTGAAAAAGGGAAGAGTTAACGAGCACTTGCTTATTTTGCCGATTTAAAAATCCGCCCAAGCTTTTTGAAGTCCGCCTGCAGTCTAGCCTTCGCCTCGGCACCATATATGGCTGCAGCGGGGTGATAGGTCAGGTAGAGCTTAAAGCTGGTCCCCGCATAGGTACAGTCAAATAGTTTGCCGTGCTCCCTGCTCATGCTCACGTATCTGCCGAGCAGCGTGCGTGCGGCTATCCTGCCTAGAGCAACGATGAGTTTTGGCTTGATTATGGAGACATGCCCCTCAAGAAAACGTCTGCACGCTTCGATTTCGTCAGGTAGGGGGTCTCTGTTCTGGGGCGGCCTGCACAACACAACATTGGTCACGTGTACGTCCTCCCTCCTTAGCCCGGCTTCACGTAAAAGTTCATTCAAGAGCTTGCCGGCTGCCCCGCTGAACGGAATTTTGGTTTGGTCTTCCGTGAACCCAGGACCCTCCCCGACCAGCATTATTTTTGCATCCGCTGGCCCAACGCCAAATACAACGTTCGTTCGGGTTTTGTGTAACATACAGCGCTCACAGACCACCGCTTCGGCCTCAAGCTGGCGCAGGGCTTTTTCAGTTTCTTCCTTCATGGACACACCACCAACTTGCGTAGAACCTGAAGTCAGTATGAGCGCTCGACCTGCGGCTTGAGCTTCTCGTGGACGAGCTTGAGTACCACGATGTCCTCCTTACAGTGTTCGACGATCAGCCTCCGCGCCTCGAGGTCGCCGCGCTCGACCAGCTTGAACAGCGTTAGAACATCAGCTCCGTGAAAATTGGCTGGCTTTTGTATTCCCAGAAACCACGCTACCGAGCTCAGTTTGTAGCTGGAAAGGAGCAGATGCCCGCGGGACCACTCGCAGAGGTCGAGCATCGGGATGTTGATGAGTCTGGAGAGGTCGATGTCGTGAGCCAAGGCGCGGGTGCAAAGAAAGGGGATGTCGAAACCTGAACCGTACCAAGTCACGAGCATCTCACAGTCCTCCAGCTCATCGCGGAGCCACTCGAGCACCTTCCGCTCCTCCTCGGGGGTTTCCGCGAAGCGGATTTCCGGCTCTTCCCCCTTGAGCAGGCCGACCGCCACGACCATGCCCCGGTCTGCTTTCGTCGAAGTTGTCTCAATGTCCAAATACGCTATCACTCGATCACTCGCCCATCACGAAAATCGCGAGTCTGCGGGTACGGGGGCCATCCTGCTCGATCACCAAAAAGCTCTGCCAGGTGCCCCGAACCACGCGCCCATCGGCAATCGGCAGGACTCGAGAGGAACCTATGAAAGCTGACTTCAGGTGCGCGTGCGCATTGTCATCGATGCGGTCGTGCTGATAGCCCCCACGCACCGGCGCGAAGTCATCGAGCTTGTTTAATAAATCCTGCTTGAGCCCGCTTTCGTTCTCGTTCAGCACGAGCGAGGCCGTCGCATGAGGAAGTTGCACGATGAGCAGACCATTTTTTATGCCAGATTCTCGAACTGCCGAGGTAACTTTGCTCGTTAGATCGATTACCTCGCGCGCCTTGCTCGTTGAAAAGCTCAGCTCCTTGAACCATGTTTTCATAAAATCACAACTTTGTTACGGTTTTGAAGTACCTTTCCCATAATACTCCGCTGTTCTCCTGACCCCATCCTCAAGCTTCACTGTTGGCGCCCAAGACAACTCACGTTTCACCAAGCTTATGTCAGCTTGAGTTCGCTCGACGTAATTTTCTAGTGGATTTGGCACGTATTTGATTTTTAGCGGCTTTATTTCTTGTATCAACTTCGCCACCTCATTGAAAGACGTTTCCCTCCCGGTTCCAACGTTAAAAACAAAAGCTCCATTCTTCCCCGCTGCAAGGACAAGTGCCCTAACAATATCATCCACATGGGTAAAATCCCTCGTCTGGGAACCATCGCCGTAAATGGTGAATTCATCGTTAAGGATCATCTGGGTTATTACATTTGCATACTTTCCTTTCGCCCGCTCGTGGGGCCCGTAGACAGAGAAGAAGCGCATCCCTGCCGAAGAAACGCCGTGAAGCTGGTGGTACACTCGCGCTAGGCGTTCCATCGCAAGTCGGGCCTCGGTGTAGTAGTCGAATGGCTCGGTCTGCACGTCCTCGCGATTGGGTCTCGGACAGCCACGATACATGCTCGAGCTGGAGGCGTAGACGACTTTTGCTTGATTCCGCTTGGCGAGCTCCATCACGTTCATGAAGCCGCTTATCGCCTCTCCAACGAGTAGGGGGTTCTCGCGGTACATGGGCGAGCTGGAGGGGACGCCTAGGTGAAAGATCAGCTCGGGTTTAAGCTTCAATTTTAGGAGTTCTGTGCAGGACCCCTGAACGGTTTTTACCCGGTCGCGGACCTTCTCCAAGTTCTCTATCGTCCCCGTCGAAAAATCATCGAGCACCGTAACATCGTCGCCTCGCTCGACAAGCGCCTCAACGAGGTTTGAGCCTATGAAGCCGGCACCGCCCGTGACGAGCACTCGCATTTGCAACCTCCGTTCTCCCTTCGCTTGGAACCTTATAATAATTCGGCTTTGAAATCGGTAGTTCGGTGAGTGAGGTTCGGATGTTTGCAGGCTTTGTCTATTTTAGTGTAGTCATGAAAAATAGAGAGGGGTAGAGATGAAGGTTCTGGTAACTGGAGGTGCTGGTTTTATTGGCTCGCATTTGGTCGACGGGCTTCTAGCTAGGGGCCACTCCGTTACCGTGCTTGACGACCTCTCCAGCGGCACCATGGACAACTTGAAAACCCACACAGGCAAACCTGCTTTCCGATTCGTCCAAGGCGACATTAGAGATGTCGAAGCAGTCAAACGAGCTTTGGTGGGTGCCCACGCCGTCATCCACGAGGCGGCGATGACAAGCGTGCCTCTCTCGGTTAAGGACTCGGCGCTCGCCCACAGCGTGAACGTTGATGGGACGCTGACGCTGCTCAAAGCCAGCTTGGATCGTGGTGTCAAGCGATTCGTCTACGCTTCGTCCTGTGCGGTCTACGGCGAACAGGCCGAGCTCCCAATAAGCGAGGGTGCTCCACCTAAGCCGCTTTCACCTTATGCCAGCTCGAAACTCGCGGCTGAGCAAAACTGTCTGACCTTCCATGAGCGGAAAGGACTGGAAACCGTTTGTCTTCGCTATTTCAACGTCTATGGGCCAAGACAAACCGCCGGTGAATATGCAGGCGTAATGATAAAATTCCTCGAGCGCCTCCGCGCCAACCAGCCGCCGATTATATATGGCGACGGCGAGCAAACACGAGATTTTATCCAAGTAGACGACATCGTCGGTGCAACCCTGCTGGCTCTCGAGCGTGAGGATGTTGCTGGTGAGATGCTGAATATCGGAACGGGCAAGGCGACGAGCATTAACGAGCTTTGCAGGATATTTCTGGCGACGGCGGGCAAGACCAAGCTCAAACCCACTCACGAGGCCCCTAGGCCCGGCGACATCAAGTATAGTCAGGCTGATGTCACGAAAGCTATGAAGCTCTTGGGCTTCAAACCAAAAATCTCGCTCGAGGAGGGAGTTGGAAAGCTGTTGGAGGGACAAAAATGAAAGTCTGGATCGTGATGCCGGCCTACAACGAGG
>CAYSRF010000050.1:0-5770 GCA_964433595.1 Hadarchaeota archaeon (SeqCode)
TGGACGTTGGCAAACTGCTTAGCAAGGAAGACATCACGCCTGGGGCCGCACAGTCGCCAATATTCACTGCCGCGCCGTTAGTTGCGCTGGGGGCGGTAGTAACTGTTATGCTCCTTATCCCTGTCAGTTCAGCTCAGCCTACCCTAACTATGGTCGCGGACCTGATCGTCATCATCTACCTGCTTAACATCCCGGCGATATGCATGATGCTGGGGGGTTACTCCTCAGGGAGCCCGTTTGGTGCGACCGGGGCGGGGCGCCACGTTGTCCAGCTCTTCGGCTACGAGTTCGTGTTCATCCTTGCAATCCTCGCTGCTGTAGTTAGGGTTGGATCATTGGGCTTTCCGACGATTGTGGGCTATCAGGCTCAGCAGGGCTGGCTTGTCCTCGACTGGCGCCTCCTGCCCGCGGTAATCGCTGCGCTAGTGACTGCCCAAGGCAAGCTTCTTCGTGTACCATTTGATATCCCCGAAGCCGAAAGCGAGATCGTGCACGGGGCTCTCACTGAGTACTCGGGACCGAAGCTCGCGATTTGGCGTCTCGCCTATGATGTCGAAACGATCGTGGTAGCTGGCCTGCTTGCTGCCCTCTTCTTCGGTGGACCTACAACTTATGTGATCGGTAGTATCCAAATCCCAGGCATTGTCGACTTCCTTATCAAAACTCTCGCCATCGTGCTGCTCATGACGACGATTCGAAACATCATGGCGAGGCTGCGCATCGACCAAGCCCTTAAATTCTTCTGGACGTTCGCCACGTTGCTAGCTGTGATAAGTTTGGTGCTCGTCTTGGTGGTGCCCTAAATGCCTCGGATATTGCCCCAAGTGCTCCGGAACCTGTTCCGCAAGCCTGCCACGGTGAAGTATCCTTACGTGCGAGTGGAGCCGCCTAAGGGCTATCGCGGGCGACCGGTCATCGATATAGAGCGATGTATCAGCTGCTGGCTCTGTATTAAAGCGTGCCCGGTCCGAGCGATATCCATCAGCAGGGAGACGAAGAAGCCTAGCATATGGCTTGGGCGATGCATCTTCTGCGGTGAGTGCGCCGAGGTCTGTCCTGTGCGTGCAATCACCATGACTAAGGAGTTCGAGTTCACAACTCTGCGATAAATCAAGCTAGCTTAGAATGATATACGTGTGTCATGACATACGTATGTCGTCCCCAATATGACATAGTGTGACAAATATTCAAATAGCGACGAGGTGTCGAATATTCGCCGCACACGTTATTAAATCAAGTGATACACGTATCTCGCGCCGAGTGAGCTAGAGTGAGCTAAGCTCCCCCATCAAAGCCTCCTTAACCCTCTCGATTGCATCTTTTACTGGCTCACTCATCTTTGCACCCATCTGCGCCCGTGCCGGCTGAATTCCTAGAAGCATTATTTTTGCTCCCGTTTGTTCTCGGAGATAATCAGCGAGGATAGAAAGTGGTAGCGTATGGGTCGAGATCGATTGACCGACGATTGCCTCAGGCTCCGCTAGAACGACATCACCCGGCTCAGAACCGAAATCCGTTGCGTCGATTAGTAGTACATGTGTTGGCTTGAACCTCCTCATCTGCCCAGTGAAGTTTTCCGGCGTCACCCCTCCTTCTATCAAAAGAACCTTCGACGACTCGAGCTTGCGCCGTAGCCTTCGCACGACTTCAATACCCGCAACATCGTCCCCACGCATGTCACTGCCGACGCCGACGATTGCCACCCTGCTCGCACCTTTGAGGGCTGAGCGGAGGTTGATCAATTCATCACCGCAAGAAGCGATCCAAGATTAGATTTTCGCGCTTCGCCCCTAAGCGCCTGAGTACTCCAAGCGCCCAATCAACCCGCCCCACCTCACCCGTGGTATGGGCGTCGGTCCCCACGCTCAGCTTGACCCCCTCACGCAAGCAGAGCCTCAAGAACTCCTCATCGGGTGTCCGGTATTTCATGTTGATCTCTATCGCGACCCCATGCCCGGCCACGAGCCTCACGAAATCCTCAAGATCTTCCCGTAAAAAGTGGGGTGCTAGGTAGTGATGAAAATAAAACGGATGGGCAAAAACGTCGAACTCATGGCGCTCGATCGCGTTTCTCGCCCTACTCAGGTAATCTCTAGCAAGCTCGGCTGGGTCCTTTACCTTCCCCAGCTTGTGAATGCCGACCACCAAGATGTCGAGCTTTCGGATGAATTCGTCATCGACATCGATCGTTCCTCCCTCATCCACTACGTTTGCCTCGATTCCAGCCAGCACCGGAATGCTTGCATCTTCGCGCGTTATCTCAATATCTTGCAGCATGGAGATGAGTTTCTCTCGAGGGATGCCCACGCTCAGTTCGGGTCCGTGGTCGGTGAGGGCAACCGCTTCCAATCCCCGCGCCTCCGCTGCCTCGACCATCGCCACGACTGTGCCCACGCCGTCCGAGTAAAGCGTGTGGGTGTGAAAGTCGAACTTCGCCGGCATGAAAATCACAATACATAAACTCCATAAGCATTGAAAAAGTTAATCGTAACGATAGCTGAAGGGAAAGCTGAATGTGTCTCGCTATTCCAGGTAAAGTGTTGAAAATCGAGAAGCAGGTTGCGACCGTCGACTTCGGTGGCGCGCGGCGGGAGGTTAAGCTAGACTTGCTCAGGAGCGTGCACGAGGGCGACTATGTGCTCGTCCATGTCGGGTATGCCATCCAGATTCTCGACGAAGCAAAGGCAAAAGAAATACTCAGCGCGTGGGAAGAAGTTGCTGCAGGTGAAAGCGGTGCATGAAGTTGAACTTGCGACGCGTGTGTTAAACGTCGTCCGTCGGATAGCGACCGAGCACGGTACGCGGGTGCTGGAGGTGAACCTGCGAGTGGGCGAGATAAACGAGCCGAACTCCCTGCAGTTCTGGTTAAACAAACTCGGGGGCGATGAATTTAACTCGACGAAATTTAACATCTCCAAGGTGCCGATCACGATCAGGTGCAAATGTGGCTACGTGGGCAATGCTAGTTCCATCGATACTCACCTGCCCGAACCCGAGATAGGAATCTCCTGCCCAAAATGCGGTGGACATGAACTGTCCATCACTTCGGGTCAGGAACTTGAAATCGTTGATGTAAAATTGGAAAAAGGGGTGCAAAAACGTCGGACGAGAAAATCTCGCTAGCCCATGGTGCTGGCGGCACGGCGATGATGAAGCTCATCGTGGACGTTGCTCTCAAGGAGCTCTCGCTCAGGCGCGCCGGCGAAATAGGACTCGACGAACTCGACGATGGGGCGACAATAACAATCGGCGACAAAACCCTCGTGCTGACAACCGACTCCCACACCGTCAAACCACTTTTCTTCCCTGGTGGCGACATAGGCAGACTCGCAATCGCTGGCACGGTGAACGACCTCGCGATGATGGGGGCCCGCCCGCTGGCGATGGCGTGCGCCGCCGTGCTCGAGGAAGGATTTTTGGTTGAAGATTTCCGGAAAATTTGCCGATCGATCGACGCCACCGCGCGGGAGGCAAGTGTCCCGTTGATAACGGGCGACACAAAAGTGATGGAGCGGGGGATGCTCGATGGAGCAGTACTCACAACCACCGGGATTGGTGTGAGCGAAACCCTAGTTACCGATCACGGCCTTAAACCGGAGAACAAAATCATCGTCACGGGAACCATCGGAGACCATGGAGTCAGCATCTTAGCTCACCGCGAAGGGATCACTGTCGATGTTGACCTCCGCTCGGATGTCGCGCCCCTTTGGGAAACCGTCGAGGCTGCGCTTAAAGTAGGTGGGGTGACGGCGATGAAGGATCCAACACGGGGAGGTTTAGCTGCTGCCCTTAACGATATGGCCTCGAAGGCGAACGTTGGGATCCTAGTGAAGGAAGCTGACATCCCGATTCTGCCCGCTGTTAGATCAATGAGCGAGATGCTTGGCATCGATCCGCTCCAAATAACAAACGAGGGTAAGGCGATAATCGGGGTTGAATCGAGGCACTGTAACGATGTCATTGCCGCGATACGAAAAACCAAGTACGGCAGGAAAGCTTGCGTGATTGGAGAGGTAATAACTGATCACCCGGGCGACGTGATGCTTGAAACCGTGGTCGGCGGTCGGCGCCTGTTGGAGTCGCCAATCGGGGACCCGGCGCCTAGAATTTGTTAGTAGACATAAGTGAACATAAATAGAAAAACTTAAGTAGTAAGTCTACTTAGGTAGTCAAATGTAGACATATGGTGAAACTTTTAACTTTGAAAGAGGCAAAAGAACTCCTCGGAGTCTGTACTAAAACGATCCAACGGTGGGACAAGGAAGGGAAAATCCGATGCGTGAGGACCCCTGGGAATAGACGCCGAGTACCTGAGAGCGAAATTTTGAGGATTCTCGGTGAAATTGGGCCCCCACCAACCCCGAAACCGGAAATCGAACGAGTAGAAAAGCCCGAAACTCCTGTAGTGGAGAAACCTACACCTGTGCCTAAGGCAAAAAAGCCCAAAAAAGCGGTCTTTCCATCCGAACTCCCCCGCCACGCTATCCTCGATGCACTCGCCCCCGCTGGATTGGTTCAACGCACCGCTTTTGGGGACCTCCTCTCGGCAGCCGTTGTACTGAAAACCTTCACGCCCAAAGATCTCACCTTTCGGGCCCGTTGCCCGGAAGCAGTTGCGAAAACATTTTGCGAACGAATGAGTGCTCGCGGTTACCTAACGGGTAAAAATGGGACATTTGAACTACAGGTGAGGTTAGTGAGATGACTACTTTCGAAGAAAAGATCGGCCGTGACCAGCGTTTCGAGAATTACATTCAGAGCTGGGGGCTGCGAGACGACCCCTTTAAGCTCGAGCTGCCATCAATCGAAGCGTTCGCCCCATTTCAACACGAGGACCTACGCAAGCTCAAATGGTTGTTGTCTGAAGGCAAAATCGGTGTCCTCACAGGCGCGTTAGGGGTGGGCAAAACGACCGTGTGCGAGTTTTTAGTCGCCTCATTGAAGGAGGAAAATTTAACCGCGCCCGATTCTTCAAAACAGATCATATCTCTTTTCATCCACGGCGCCGCGTACAAATCGGCCGACGAGCTACTGTGTGCGATAATTCTGGGACTTGAAATGGATGCGAGTAAAGATCGGGCGAGTCTCTTCGAGTTTCTGTGCCGATGGCCCCAAGAACATCAAGAGCGTCTAGCGATAATCATCGATGACCTCCCTGAGAGCGGCGCGGACGCGTTAGATATTGGCGAATTCCTGCGCGTGCTGGCCGACATTCCAAACATCTCGATTCTACTCAACGGTGAGTTCAAACAGATGCAGCGTTTTCTCGCTCAGGTACCGGCGCTGGCCGACCGCATTCAAATGCACATCAAACTAAAGCCAATGAACAGAAAAAATCTCAAGGAATTGCTCGAACTGCGCCTCAGAAACTCTGGATGTACCTATTACAATAATTTACTGACCCCAAATGGCTTTAAATCACTCTACAAACTCAGCAAGGGAATCCCGAGGTTGGCCTTGAAGGCCGCAAGCAACGCCATTCACCGTGCCGCGGAAATGGATGCACCGATTGACGCACGCGTGGTGAAGCAGGCAAACAAGCGCCCCTTCTTAAAACGGGTCCTTTCTTTCCTAAGGTGAGGCTCACCTTCCGACAGGTATTTATTTTTGTTTCCAAAAAATGGAAACATATAGGGGACTAAAATGCCAAGGGAGGAATTTGCCCGGGCCGAAAAATGGCTGCGCGAAAACCTGCTCGCGCGAGCATTGCTTGAGCGGTCCCACCTAGACGAAAAGACGCTCAAAACGATGCTCCTGCACTATTGGAGCG
>CAYSRF010000051.1:0-5694 GCA_964433595.1 Hadarchaeota archaeon (SeqCode)
ACCTGCAGCACGCACAAGACCCTCCCGGGACCCCAGCACGGCATGATTTTATGCAAAAAGGAGCTGGCGGACCCAATAAACAGAGGGGTATTCCCGGGTATGGTGAGCAACCACCACCTCCACGCTGTGGCAGGCCTTGCGGTGGCTCTCGCGGAAATGTTGGAGTTCGGGAAGGAGTACACGGCGCAAATAGTGAAAAACGCGAAGGCTCTCGGGAAGGCACTCTACGACCGGGGACTAGCAGTTCTGTGCCCAGATCAGGGCTTCACGGCCTCGCACACCCTCGCCATAGACGTTACCAAGTACGGAGATGGGGGGGTGCTTGAGCGAAAACTTGAGCAAGCCAACGTGATACTCAACCGTGAGCTCTTACCTTGGGACCCTAGGGAAGGAAGGCACTTCAGGGATCCCGGCGGCCTAAGGCTGGGGACGTCTGAAGTGACGAGGCTCGGCATGAAAGAGAGCGAAATGGAGGAGATAGCGGAGTTTATCAAGCGGGTGATCGTCGATGGGGAGGAGCTCAAACGCGTCGCGGCTGATGTGGCCGAGTTCAGGCGCGATTATCAAAGGGTTCACTATTGTTTTGAGTCGGCGACTGAGGCGTATGAGTACGTTAAAATACGTTAGTCGTAAAAAGGCGACTCCCAAAATTTAAAATTGAAGCTTAACCCAGAACTCAAAGCTTTCGGACCTACATTTCCCCTGTTTTCGACTGTTTCCACTCGAACTCGGAAGATACAGAGACGCTTTGTAGAAAATCCGCTATTTTAAGGTTATTTTGAAATTAAACTGTGCGAATCTAGGAATTTAGGATTGGGAATACTTTCGGTGACCTCTCTCCCCAAAAACGGCATCAAAAATCTTCTTTTAGGTTTTATTGGGGAAGCAAGAGTGTGTATTCAATAAAAGCGCCAAATTTGCCGCTTAGCGCCACTGCGCCCCGTTTGCCGGAGATGAAAAATTGGGACATAGGAGATTTTAGGATGTGCACAAAAAGTTCTCAGACTTTAAGCTTGAAGTTCAAAATTTTTACCACACCTCCTAAATATGTTTCGCGACCCCTTCCTTCTGCCTTTGTTAGCCGAGGTGAAAAACTTGGAGCCTAAGGTAAAGGAGAAGTTGGATAAATTCTTGCACCGCAAGGAGATCCTTAAGGAGCTGCGCAGGATAGCGGCAGCCGGGCGAAAATCGCTCGTAATCGCGTTCGAACAGCTCCTGGAGTTTGACATGGAGACAGCAAAAAGCTTGCTCGATAACCCAATCGATTTCCTAGACACGGCAGACGAAATTCTTGGGGGAATAACGAAGCTTCCTGGGATGCGCTTGCGCGTGATGGGACTCGATAAGTCAACAGAGATCCGCAACATCCGCGCTGAGCGTGTAGGCAAGTTCATCCAGGTTGAGGGGATCCTGACGCGGGCGGGTGAGGTAAAGCCAGAGGCAATAGAGGCTGTGTTTAAGTGTAGACGCTGCGGGGAGGAGAATAAGGTTCTTCAGACCGGCGAGTTATTCAGGGAGCCTCTTTTTTGCCAGAATCCAAATTGCGGTAAGAAGGGCCCGTTTGACTTCATGATCGAGAGCTCGGAGTTCCGCGACTGGCAGAGCCTATGCGTACAGGAGCCCCCCGAGAAGCTGCGGGGTGGCCGGATGCCTCGAAGGTTAGACGGTATAGTCAGGGATGATTTTGTCGATAAGGCGGTGCCGGGTAACCATATAGTGCTGACGGGTGTGTTGCGCGTCTTTCAGGAGGGCAGACGTCAAGAGCGCAAACGGACGTTTCGCAAGATTCTGTTCATCAGCCACATCGAGGTTCTGCAGAAAGGTGTTGAGGAGGCCGAGCTGACTCCGGAGGACGAGAAACGAATTAAAGAACTCGCCAAGGACCAATGGGTCAGAAATCTCATCATTCAGTCGATGGCCCCCAGCATTTATGGATACGATGCGATCAAGGAGGCGATCGCGCTTCAGCTCTTCGGTTGCAATCCCGTCGAATTGCCTGGCGGGACGAGGATCCGCGGCGATACTCACATTTTACTCACAGGGGACCCGAGCACGGCAAAGAGTCAAATCCTGAAGTGGGTGGCAAATGTAGCTCCCCGCGGCCTCTACACTTCGGGAATGAAGGCAACTGGGGCTGGGTTATGTGTTGCCCCTGACTCTTTAATCTGGGTTTGCAATGGGTTGATTCCAATTTCAGACTTGGTTGAAAATCACTTTGGAGGCAGGCCAGTTTCCGAAATTACAGCGATAAACGTAGAAGCAATTCCACAGTTCAATAGTAAGGATAACGCAATAACGTTATTATGGAAAATACCAAGTCCACAAAAAATGATTGAAATCTGCACACAATATGGAAAAAGAATAGAAGTGACACCTGAAACAAAAATTATGACGGAGGCAGGATGGAAGGAAGCCAAGGAACTCGCAACGAATGAAAAAGTCATTTTGCCGATAAACTATGGCGAATGGAGTTCATCGTATTCAGGTATCACTCATTTTTACCCAGCAACTCTTCGAATAAAAAATAGAGTCGAGATTTTCAAAAAAATTTCTCCTAAAATCAAGGACAAAAGAGCGTTAACGAAGGTTCTAGGAATTCCAGAAGATAAAATGTACTACAGATGGTTACACGATGATGCGCGCGGAGCAATGACACTTGGAGAACTCCGAAAGATGTGTACGCATCTCAAGATTGATATAGATAATGTTCTGGATGGGTGCGAGGTAAAATGTCAGCTACGCTATGGGATCTATTTTAAGTTACCAACAAAATTGTCACCAGAGTTGGCTTATTTCGTGGGGTTGATTGCTGGGGATGGTTCGCTCTTGAGGAAAGAGAGGGAGATAAGCTCAACAGTAATAAGGTTTTCAAATAACGATTTGAAACAAGAGTACATCGATCTTGTGAGAAAGCTATTTGGAAAGGAAATAGGGGTCACGCCTTCATCTGAAAAACGCGCCCAAGATTTCAGATTTGGAAATCGTGCTATTTTTGGGCTGTTGAAAGGCTTGGGCGTACAAAAACCAAAAAAATTGTTTATTCCACGAGAAATTGCTTGCAACAAAGAATTGGTACTCGCTTATCTTCGTGGTTTGTTCGACACCGATGGCTCGGTTTATGATCGCAAAAACCACAGAAGTGGCACAAGGGGGCAAATAGAACTGACAACAATTTATAGAGGATTTGCTGAGCAAATTCAAAACATACTTTTCAGGCTTGGCATACCCGCGTACATCGAAGAGAAAAAATCAAGGGTAACTGTGAAACATGATGGAAGTTTAATCAAATCGAAGAAGCAGTATCGGATTTACATAACGCAGAATGCCGCAATTGACAGGTTTGCTGAATTCATAGGGTTCTCGGTTCAACGCAAAAAAGAAAAGCTGAAAAAAATAGTTGGTAGAAAAAAAGCATGTCAATATACAAAGTATGTGCCTGCGAAAATAAAGAAAGTGCGAGTTATACCGTCAAATCACCGGTACGTTTACGATATGACGGTTGATGGGTCGCATTCTTTTATTACAGATGGTATTTTGGTTCACAATACGGCTGCAGCAGTCCGCGATGAGATAAGCGGCGGCTGGGCCCTCGAGGCTGGGGCCCTTGTGATAGCGGACGGCGGCTTAGCCAGTATCGACGAGTTTGAGAAAATGAATCCACAGGACGCGAGCGCTATCCTCGAGTCGATGGAACAGCAGACGATCAGTGTGGCCAAGGCGGGCATAGTCGCAACTCTTAACACCCGCACCGCTGTGCTTGCGGCGGCCAACCCAAAACTAGGCAGGTTTGAGAAGAACCTCACGATTGCACAGCAAGTTCCCCTAGACCCCATAATGCTCTCGAGATTTGACCTGATATTCATTATGCGCGACGAACCGCGTGCTGACCGAGATCGAACCATAGCTCACCATATCCTAGAAATGCAGCGCGCCCCCAAGAGGACGATCAAATCGCCTCTCGACTTGGATTTCCTGCGTAAGGTTATCATCTACGCGCGCAAGAACCTCGATCCAAAATTTGATGACAAGGAGGCCATGAAGACGGTCGAGGATTTCTTCGTCGATTGGAGGAGAGTAGCCGAGCGAGGGGAGGCACCGCTCCCGATCACGGTGAGGCAGCTCGAGGCTATTGTACGGCTGGCGAAGGCGAACGCCCGAATGAGGTTAAGCGATCGTGTCACACTCGAGGATGCGAATTGTGCAATTAAGCTCATCAAACACTCCCTTCAGGAGGCCGGGATCGACACCGAAACGGGGAGGCTGGATATCGACGTGCTCATGACAGGCAAGGCGAAATCCCAGCGAGATAACATCCGCCGCGTGCTGGATATCATCAAGGAGCTTGAGGGCCAGTACGGCGGGGCGGCGCCGGTCGAGGAAATAAAGCGCATCGCCGAGTCCGAGGGGATCAAACAGTCATTTGTGGAAGAGCTGATCGAGCAAGAGAAAATGAGGGGGCACCTGTACGAGCCGAAGCAGGGCATGGTCACACGGGCGGTGAAGTAAATGAGACGCGTTCGAGTCCTTAAAGATTTACCAGCGGTAAAGTTGGTGGGCAGGCAGCTGGGCCCACTGGCGGAGGGGGAGGAAACAGAGCTTGAGGTGTGGGAAGCCGCGGTCCTTGAGCGTCACGGGATTGTGGAGTCCCTCCAGAAACTCACGCCAGCGGAGCTCCGGAAGCTCCTCTTGGCGGAGGAGCGTGAATATGGGCTCACGCCCCTTCCAGATGATTTCTATTCGTCGGTCGCTCAAAAGATAGCATTTGCACGGGCGGCTGGGCAGCATGAGGAAGCCGAGGAGATCCAGACCCAGGTCTTAACCCTGATGGAGATTAGGGTCCCGAAGCTGGTTCGGCTGGCTCTTTCCCCAGAGAGTGCTGGTCCCCTACCGCCCCAAGAGCTGTTTCTGATCAATCGCTTGGCCGTGACGCTCGACAGCTGGAGCAAGCGGTTGAAAGAATCATTTGAGAAGGCAGAAGAGGAGGTAGGTAAAAATGAGGAGTTCGGAAGGCCTGTTCGACATGCTGTTGGAGACGAGGCCGATATTCAAAAACCGGGAGTATCTGCGGCCGAGCTACACACCCGAGGAACTACCGCACCGGGATGAGCAGATTCATCAGCTCGCGCGGATACTTGTGGCCCCCTTAAGAGGGGAGACGCCGTCGAACCTGTTCATCTACGGCAAGACGGGGACAGGGAAGACGGCTAGCGTGAAGCACGTGATGAAGGAGCTGAAGCGCGTGAGCGATCGCGCGCCCCGGATGATTGAGCCAGTTTATCTGAATTGCGAGATTGTCAATACCAAATACAGAATTCTCGCGACGCTTGCAAACATCTTCTTGGATAAGCTCAGGGAGCGCTACGGCCGGGATCACGTGAATTCCCTCGGTTTTCCCGAAAGCGTCCCGATGACGGGCTGGCCGACTGACGAGGTCTACAGATGTTTTTTCAGGGCGCTCGACCACGACCCACAGCTCGCAGTGATCGTGCTAGATGAGATAGACAGGCTCGTGCTGAAGAGCGGCGATGAGGTTCTTTACAATCTGACCCGCATGAATTCCGACCTGATGAAGGCAAAGGTTAGCATCGTGGGCATCTCTAACGACCTGAACTTCGTGGGCTACTTGGACCCCCGCGTTCGGAGCAGCCTCAGCGAGGAGGAAATCGTTTTTCCCCCATACAACGGGCTTCAACT
>CAYSRF010000052.1:0-5618 GCA_964433595.1 Hadarchaeota archaeon (SeqCode)
GATTTTAGAACGGGGGCCGGCACTTGTATCAACCGAACAGCGCACCAAGTCCGGCTAAGGCTTCCTCTTCCTTCTTCTCCTCTTCAACTTTCTTTTCTTCCTTCTTCTCCTCGGCCTTCGCTGGAGCCGCCGCAGGTGCAGCTACCGCAGGGACTGCCGCGCTCTTAATCGCCTCGTCGATGTTCACTCCCTCGAGCGCCGCAACTAACGCCTTCACTCGGGCCTCGTTCACTTGCGCCCCCGCCGCCTTGAGGATGTTTGCTAGCCCTGCTTCGTCCACCTTCTTTCCAGCAGCGTGCAGCACCAAGGCACTGTACACGTATTCCATTTCTATACCCTTATTATCTGAGCAACACTTGCTCTTATGAGTTTTCCCTCTTTAAGTTTGTGACCTCCTAGATATACCCTGGTTGAGACGATTTTTGGGTACTTTTTCGCTACTCGTTCAAGGAGCACCGAAAGTATTCTCCAATTGCTTCACAAGCTAGGCAAGGGCCTCACGGATTTTGGATGAAATGGTGCTAAACCTGCGGCAATCACGTCGATTTTTTACTTTGAGTTGGCTTTTTCTTCGGGCTTTGCCTCGGGTTTGAGCTCTTCCTTTGGTTTCTCCTCTGGTTTGACCTCCGCAGGTGGTGCCACTCCCAACATCGCCCTTAACTCCTCGTCTAGCGCGCGAGAATCCTTCACACCTACTGTCGCTGCCAGCCCCTGCATCTCCGCGCGGGCGCGGGCGAGCAGCGTGGGCATTACTTGGGAGACAGGTAGGTAGACGTTCAGCGCCAAGTTCTGGGCGGCAGCGCTAGCCTTCACGATCATCAAGCTGATGGTCATTGAGGTTGGGTAGTCCACGTTGAGGGCGAGGTTGAAGGCGCTCACGCTTGCCTCTCGGAGCTGAACGACAACTTTCGCCTCATCGATTTCCAAGATTTCGCCCGAGTAAACCATGCCAGTTTCGTACGCCGCGCGCAGCTTCAGCCCCAGCTCGAGCGGCATGATTCCGAACTTCGCCAAGGCATCCGAAACCTCCTTAGAAATCTCGTCTCCGGCCCTCAGGAGCTGGCAGTCCTCGAGGATGACAACTTTTCCCGCTTGGATTCTCGCCTTGATTCCTACACGCTGAAGCTCTCCGACCACAGGCCCTGGGGCAAAGTCTGTCTCCCCAGCTGGGATCACTATGTCCCGAGGGGAACGAGAGCCTGGTTTCGCGGGGGCACTAGTCTTGCTCTCACGAAGAATCTTGCTGAGCTTAAACGGATCCACGCGCGCGAGAATCAGCGCTGTTGGTCCGCGCAGGTGGTCGATGAGCTCTTGGAGCTTGGGGTCCTTTCGCCCGGCCGCCTGCTCGAGCGAGAGCTTCAACAGAGTGTTTTTGGAGACGATGATCTCTGCCTGTTCCCTCAACTTCTGACGCATTTGCTGGAACTGCGCGGCTGGAAGGTCCGCGATGTCAAGCACCCCAACTACCGGGTAGCGCTCAAGCTTCTCGATGAGCTCGCCGACGACCTCCTGCTTCCAAGGCGCAACTTTTTCAGCTTTCAACACCATTCATCACACCTCAACCCTCACCGGTTTCCCCATCGTTGTCTTGAGGTGGATCGAGCGCACCTTGCTAAGGCCTTCCAATCTATGTTCGACCGCATCAAGCACCGCCCGCGCGTTCGCCGCGAGCTCCTCATCGCTCATTTTTTCAACACCGATGTGAGCGTGGAGGGTCGGCTGGTCTTTCGTTCGTACTTTCAAGGTTTTCTTGAGGCGCTCGATGAGTGGCTTCGGGTCAACCGTGGGTGGAATCGGTTTAGGCATTTTCCCTCTCGGCCCCAACACAGGTCCGAGCGCTTTTCCTATCATGACCATAAAATTGGCTTGAGCGAGGAAAAAGTGAAATTCATCCGCTAGCTTCTTTGCCCGCTTTCGCTCCCGCTGGAGAGCCTCGATGTCCGTGCGTCCAAGCACAAGGTCTGCACCGGCATCTCGCACCCGGCGCGCGAACTCCCCCTCCCCGAAGACGCCGACCTTGTACGGCTTGCCGACTTCGTGGGGGAGCATAACATCTAGGTCGATGCGCCCCTCTGGTTTCTTCGGGTCGATGTCCCTCAGGTTGATCGATAGGTCGACACCCTGCGCGAATTTTCGCTGTGGACTGCTCTCTCTCATCGCCTTAATCGCCTTGAGCAAGTTTTCACTGGAGACCGGCATTACTTCAACACCTTGTCGTGTTTTCCCTCGTCCACTTCGCGCTGCACCTCGCGAGCGTCCTTGCCCTCAACTGTCACACCAGCGCTCACACATGTCCCGAGGACCTCCTTGACTGCAGCCTTCAGCCCCTTGGCCAACGTGCCCTCGAGTTTCAGCTTCGCGATCTCGACCGCTTGAGTGAGGGTGAGATTTCCGACGACTTCCCTGCCAGAAGTTTTCGCCCCCTTCTCCAGGCTCAATTTCTTTTTAATTAGTGCGGCGATGGGAGGCGAACCTACCTCGATTTCAAATTGTTTGGTCTTCTTGTCGACGATTACGCTCACGGGGACCTTCATGCCCTCGAAAGTTGATGTTTTCTCATTTATCTTCGCCACCACCTGCCCGATGTTGATGCCGAGCGGACCTAGGGCTGGACCTAGGGGTGGACCGGGACTGGCTTTTCCGCCCTCGACTAATACCTTGACTCTTGATTTCATTGCAATCGCCTCACCTAAACGATAGGCGCAATTCCCCCAAAAGTAGGCTCCAAGCGGTAAAAAACGCTGTGGTGCAGCCGACTACTCGACGACTTCAAGCTTGCCGTACATGCCCGCGCTGACATGAACCTCGTCGCGGAAGAGCCTCGCATAGCCATTGCGGATCCGAATCGTGCAGTCGACCTTGACGCGATCGATATCTTTGTCCCAAAGAGAGATTTTTATCCGCCCAGAGTCGTCCTCCCCGATCGCGGTGGTCACCTTGCCCTCTCGCCCAGCCCGGCTGACGTACGGGCGCGGCTCTTCGATTTCGACGATTTTCAGATCTAGATCGACGCGTCGCATTCCCGGCTTCACATCACTTGCCTTCATTTAGCTTCCTCCTTTTTCTCCTTTTTCTGGATCACCTTCACAAAGTCACCCCGAACCGTGACCGGAATGGGAACGGTTGCCTCGAAGAGTTCGACAGTTATCTCCTCCTTTCCCTCGTCAATCCGAATTATTCGCGCCCGCTCCCCTCGGAAAGGACCTGAGGTGAGTTCGATGATGTCCCCGGTTTCCATACCCGCGACGACCGGCTTCGGCTCAAGGAAGCGCTCGACCTCGTCCATCGGGATTTCGCCCGAGATAACGCCCTTCGCGTGCTTCATCCCGACCCGCGCCTGCTCTACGATAGATTTGCTGGTGGCCTCGACGAACACATAGCCCCTTATTCCTGGAGGTGAGAGCACAGCCTTAATTGGTAAGTTGAAATTTTTCGCACGCGTCACGATCATATCTGCTGTGTTCTTCTCCTGACCTATGGTTGAGCGGACTGCGAATACGGCCGGCTTCTGGATCTCCTCCATTTCATCGCCTCACGTAGCTGGTGTCGCGCCAAGGAAAACGCCGACGAACATTATCAGGAACCCTATGAAACCTATGAGCATGATTCCCAGCCCGGTGATTTTCGCCACCTGTAAGTATTCGCTTTTGTCTGGTTTCCGCGCTACCCGCAGCACGCGTTTACAATTGGAGAAGAACTTTCGCATCTACAGGGACTCCAGTCCGAGATCGATGGGCTCGCCCTCTCGAGGGGGCTGTTCACCTGGGCCAAGCGCGTAGGGCGAGTGCACTCCAGAAAGCACGAGCATGACCCGCACCGAGTTCTTCATGTCCTCAGAGATCTGCGCGCCCCAGATGACTTGGGCTTCAGGGTCGAGAGAGTCAGAGATGTGGGAGACGATTCGCTCCGCCTCCTCGAGCGTCATGCTTGACCCCCCGATCACGTTCACGAGCGCTCCCTGTGCCCCGGTGATGTCGACATCTAAAAGCGGGCTATTCAGCGCCTCCTCAACGGCCTCCTTGGCGCGGTTGTCGGTATCGGATTCACCTATGCCTAGCATCGCCACTCCTCCGTCTTGGAGCACCGTGCGCACATCGGCGAAATCGAGGTTGATGAGCCCGGGCTTTGTGATCATCTCCGTTATTCCTTTGATCGCGTCCATCAGGAGTTGATCAGCTACCTTAAACGCCGCCCCAATGGGAATGTCTGGCGCAAGCTGGAGCAACTTGTCGTTAGGAATCACGATCACCGTGTCTACGACCTCCCGAAGGCGCATGAGTCCCTGCTCGGCATTCAACCTCCGGCGTGTTCCTTCGACGGTGAACGGCAAGGTCACAACGCCGACAGTTAGCGCCCCGAATTTTTTCGCGATCTCGCCCACAACGGGCACCGCACCGGTCCCAGTTCCCCCGCCCAAGCCGCAGGTCACGAAGACCATGTTGGCACCGTAGATGTGATCCTTCACAATCGCTTCGTCTTCCCTCGCGGCGGCCTCTCCCTTCTCCGGGTCGTTGCCAGCTCCGAGGCCACCCGTTATGTCCCGCCCTATGAGGATTTTTCGGTCGGCGGTCGTGTAGAGCAGGTCTTGAGCATCGGTATTGAGAGCTACCATGTCGACGCCTTGGATGCCAACTCCCATCATTCGGGAGAGAGTGTTGCAGCCCGCGCCGCCGCAGCCGACGATTGCAATTCGGGCTCGAGCCTGCTGCAAAGCCCGTTCGAGCTCCTCGTTAGTAACCAAAGGGGCCGCCCCGGACACCTTGACCTTGGCAGCGGTCGGAATCTCTGGTTTCACGAGTTCAAATCCCGTTTCAGGAGAGAAAACAGCCGATTCAGTCTTCTGCAAACGAATCCCTCTTGTCATCTGTCGTTGGTCAATTTCTCCCGAGTTAATTTAAACCTTTGCTCGAGCTAGAATTTCCCGCGTGCGCATCGCCTGAATGCCCAGCCTGTCGGCAAACCGCTGGGAAATCTGGCGTTGTTCGCTACTCATGCCCTTCCAGTCGAGTGCCAGCAGTTCGACGCCTCCTCGGGTACGAACGAACGCTCGCTCAAGTAGCGTTTCATCGATGCTCGCGTACTTTGGGAGGATGTGTCCCACTCCAACATCGGTGCGCAGGGCCACATCGGTGTGGTGAGGGGCGTAGTGTGGGCCGCCGAGACCTATAGCATGACGACACTTCATCTGCGAAGTCGCCGCGGCCATGATCGTTCGGGCAACGGCCTCTCCAGCTTTTTCGTTGCGCCACTGCTCGGGTAAGCTGCCTATTTCCACGAACGTCACCGGGACATCGAGCTGCGTTGGGCCATGGTGGGTGGCCTCGAGGGAGACATTGTAAGATAGCTTCAGCTCACTGCGCGCTTCAACCAAAGCCCTCAGGGCGGATTTTATCGTCTGGGGCGAGGCTATCGCGAGATCTAGCCTCGAGGGCTCACCAGGCACATGCACAGTGAGCGTTGGTCTACCCGACTCGCTGGCATGTCGGGAGGCAACGATGACTTCTTCCGCATCTATGGGTAGCTCGGTGATTTGGGTCACCTCACCCGCGATTGCCATTAGTGTAACATTCCCATACACATGTGCGTTCGTCAGGCCCGGTGATTTCTTAAAGTCGTAA
>CAYSRF010000053.1:0-5568 GCA_964433595.1 Hadarchaeota archaeon (SeqCode)
GACCCGCCGATCGTCGCCAACCCATCTATCACGCTGCTCGAGAGGATCCTCTTCTCGGCCTCTCTGTGTAACTCGCTGTTCTTGATCGCGCCACGCTTGAGCATTGCTCGCTCGACCTTCTCCAGTTCCTTGTGGGCAACGGTTTTCTCGGCTGCAAATGCTCCGATGATATTTGAGAGCCCGTTCGCGATTCCGCCTCCAATCCCGGCGGCTACAATAATTCGTGCCGCTTCCGGGCTTAGGCCGATAGCGATGCTGGCACCGATAACTATACCGAGCGTGGACAAAGAACCATCGATTAGACCACGGATGAGATATCTGACCATCGGGTCCAGGTTCCTCCGGTTTAACCTCAGTAGTAGCTTATATTAAATGTCTCGCCGTCCATTTCACCTACGAGAGGTTGAGATGTGGCTCGATCTGCTCGTGATCGTGGTCTGCTTTGTGGTCTTCGAGCGCGCCTCGGACTACCTGATCGAAGGTCTGGCTTCAGTTCGGGTTGCTGAGCGGCATCGTGTCGGCCGAACTCTTCGCGGTGATGGTTGTGGTGACGCTTACGACGACGTTGCTCACGCCGGTGTTCTTCAAGTTTGTTTCTAAGGGTTGAGCCAGATGGTAGAGGAATTTATCCTGTACATCCTCGCGTTCGTGGCTGCCATCGTACTCATCGCCAAGGCAGGTGATGTTTTCGTTGACTCGGCTTGCAGGATCGCTCGCGCCCTCGGCGTTTCCCAAGCTGTAATCGCGCTCACGCTGGTAGCTTTTGCTACCTCAGTGCCAGAGTTCTTCACCTCTATCATGGCAGCTGGGTTCGGCAATGTCGGTATCTCATATGGAAACGTGGTCGGCTCGAACATTATCAACATCACCCCAATTTTGGCCCTCGCCGCGATATTCGGCGCAGTCCAAGTTAATCGGGAAAGGATCAGCGAAGGAATTATCATGCTGGCCACTGGGGGGGCGCTCGCGGCGATGGCGCTAAACGGCGTGATCGGGCCAGTGGAAGGTCTGCTCCTGTTAGCGATTTTTGCGCTCTTTTTGAGGTTCGTGCTGAAGAGAGAAGCGAGGAAAGCTAAGAAAAAAATCCCAAGCGAGCAGAGGAAGTTGGATAGGGCGGTCCTCTTATTCATTCTGAGCACGGTGGGAGTAATTATTGGAGCGAGGTTGCTGATTTATTCCGGCGTGGGAATTGCTTTAGGGGTGGGTGTTCCCGAGGCAGCAATAGGTTTCACGTTGGTTGCCCTCGGGACGTCGATCCCCGAGCTGGCAACAATAATAATTGCTATAGGCAAGCGGTTGCCGGAGTTTTCTGTGGGTACCATCATAGGCTCGAACATTTTCAACACTGCACTCATTATCGGCAGCGCAGCGCTGATAAGGCCTTTGGCCGTGGACTCCCAAGCGATCTGGTTCAGCAACCCCATGATGCTAGCCGCGATGCTTCTGCTGCTAGGGTTCATGTGGACGGGGCTTAGGCTGAGCCGTCGAGAGGGGGTCGGACTGCTCGCATTCTACGTTTTTTACCTCGCCGGGCTCGCGTTTTTGTACGCATTCTAGGCCGCACCTTGCCGTGATTTTCTTCCTTTTAAATGACCTCCTCCCAAATGCGCGGCGGGAGTGATGTCGAGCGGTATGGCTGCGTCGGACGTGATTCGATCAATGATGCGCACGGGGTTCTCGCATGATGAGATTTACGATGTGCTGACCGGCGTTGGTTTGCCGGGCGAACAGATTCAACTGTTTATTGACAGAGTTTCGGCGGAGTTTGATGAGGCGAAGCTCGAGCCTCGGACTTCTCGGTTGGGAGTCGAGGTCGAGAGGGTCTTTGGAGAAGCTTTCGAAGAATTGCGGCACGAGCTGTTTGCACGCATGGGCTCGGTCGCGCGGGAGCTGGAGTTTGTCAAGGTGGAGCTCGAAAAGCTTGGCATGCGGGTAGTCGAGCTTCAAACCCTTATTGAACGAGGGCAGTTAAGTTCGACTTCAGATCTTGGTCGAACGCGTTGTAGAAGAGTTGACAGGGGTGTCAACCGTGCACGGTCGTGAAACATCAACGGAACTTTCAACTGAGTTGACAAGGGTATCAACTTGAAAAAAGGGAGATGGGATCCAATCGCAGAACGGATTAGCAGATGGGCGAGGATAGAATTACTAAAAACTCTACTCGGTACAGGTCTGAGTCGAAGTGATATCGCGAGATTGTGCAAAGTCTCGAAATCAGCTGTGTCACGCTGGCTGCGAAATCCCATCTATCACCCAAATAATCGACATACGGTAAATTTGTTAGAGGAAGTTTGGCAGAGAAATCCAAAAAGCATGGAAAAACTTCTTCAGTCAGAAGCTAAGAAATTTATCAGGGATCTGAGAAGTGCAGGAATAGGAGTTGACAGGGGTGTCAACTAAAAGAAAAGTATTCGAGACAAAAATTAGCCCGAAAAGTAAAATTTTGATCCCACTTGTTCTGAGAGGCCTTCAGGATATGCTGAAGGGTTTCAGGCTGATGATCACGAGCCTGAAGTTGAATGTATTACCCGACATCTCGTGGCGGTACGCGAGCGGCTTGTGAGTGATGAACTCCTCACCCATCACTTCGTGAGTTAGTGGCAGCGTTGGGTTATCAAAGTCAAAAATCTCCTCGATAGCCTCATCCTCAAGTTCTAGGATTATATCCCATTGGGCCCACCAGAGCGTCACGCCTATGAACCAGAGCGGAATTGGGGTGGGCGTAGGTGAGCCAAAACAACCAGCGGGATCCTCCCGCTCATATCGAACCTCCTTGATGCTGAAGTCATGAAAAACGGAGAGCCCTGGTTGAGGTTGGATTGGAGATGGGGGCAGAAGTTCGTAGAGCTGTTCACGGTCGATGTTGGAAAAATCCTCCGCGTTCAGTACAAGTTTTTGTCTGAGCGCCTCGTCAATCTCTACGCTCTTAATTTCATCGGATGTTGGTTCGATCCTCTCAGCAATCTCCTTCATTTCGTCGAGATTTTTACCCGCATTTTGTAGGACGATTTTTAGTGCGCCGATTGTCCCATCCTCTTCTCCATCGATGTACAAGGGGACCGTTTCTCCCACGGGATCGGGTGGCTTCTCTTCGTAGCTACCGGGCTCTGCGTAGCTGGTAAACCCAACCCAGCACTTCGGAGCGGGTTCCGCGAGCAACCCTTGTAGGGAGGAAGTAATTTCGTCGAATAAATCCGGCATCAATTCTTTGAGTTCAGCAATTGTGTGTTCAGCACCCACCTCTTGTACAGAGGTTCTAATGTTTATCTCGAGATCATCAAGTTTTGCCAAGGTGCCCCTGACTCCCCACGTGACCTGCTCCTGAGGTGAGGGATAATCTCCCCTCGTCCGCCCCACGAAGCTCTCATTTAGCACCTCCATTATCACATTTTGACCCGCCGAGCGCGTGGTAAAATTGATGAGTTGTTCGAAATGTTGGTCGACCTCCGACACATGATTTCGAGCTCGAGCAACGCTTACAACAGCACCCCAAAGCACTGTTTGCAAGTTTTCGAGTGCTGGGTTAGCGTTTTCCATATTTTCATGGATTTGGGCGAGGGCATCGTTTGCACGTTGGACGTGCTTTTTCGCTTCCGTTAGCGCGCTGGATGCCTCCGTGAGTGCTTCAAGGGCGCGGTCGATATATTCGTGCATTGCATCAACATCGACGGCTCTCACGGGTGAGACGATTAATTTGGTATTAAAAAGGTCAGAGAGGATATCTTCGCTTGCTTCGTTCACGTCAGCAGCTGCACTGGTTAGCCCAATTACCGTCGCCGTATAGTCGGCCGAGCCAAAGATGTCGAGCTCATGCGCTGCCCACGCTAGTTCAAAGAACGCTTTGCTACGCGGGACGTTTAGTTTGACGTTCCCACTTAACCACGCCCCGGCCCAAGTCGAAATGTACTCCATCATCGCCCAGTTTGTGCTTACATTACTGATCCTGCTGATGAATGCCTGCATGCGTTCTTGAAGCAGGAAGTACCGGGAGTCGATGAAGGCTTCGAGGCCCTCACAAGGTAGTTCGAGCACCAAGCTGTTGTCCCAAGAGCTAATTTTTACACGGGTTCCCTTTGGTAGCCTAACATCAGCCAATGCGTACCCGTCATCACCCTCCCGCAGATTGAAGGGCGGCTGAGAGTTTGAATCTCCGGGCTTGAACTCGATGCGGACATCGTGTTTCGCGTATGCATTTGGCAGCGCAGCGACTCGCTCTGAGAAATATCCCGCCGCGAGACTTTCGATGGCCAGCTCCCTCGTTTCATCGCTAACATAATTGTCCGCGTCTTTGCTCACGACCCAGAGCGCGTCGTAAACGGCGTATCGCGCTGCAGCTCGCAGGTCATTTTGAACGCTAGTAGCGATCGTCAGAAGTGCCGAGCTCGAGGCATCATCCACCGTGTTTAGCGAGCGCTGGTGTCTCAGCTCCACAGCCTGCCCCACCATTGCCACGACAAGCATTACAATGACGATGCCGGCAGCGCTGAAAGGCATAAACCCGCGCTCTTTCATGAGGGCCACAGCTCTAGGGTTATCTCGATGGCGATGTCGGGTTCGAGTTCTAACATGGTGTCGAGCACTTTCTGAATTTGTCGGGTTAGCTCCTCCTGCGAGATGGGCAGGGTTGCAACAATTGTTTCTGAGCAAAGCTTCCGTCGCGCGCCCTCGTTTAGATTTTTGATCTCGCTTTCGAAGTGAACCCAGACAAAGCCGAGGTCCAATGGCAGGCTCCTCACGATCAGGCGATATCCGAAGCGTCCACCGATGAGCTTATCGAGCATCCCCTTCAGAAATTCTCGAAGCTTGTTGTTCATGTCCCAACTTGGCCCGAGCGGTTCAACCTCGGCTCTTTCAGCTTCGATCTGCAAGTTGAGAAGCGCATCCTCAACCAAAAGTTGTATGAGAGTTTTATGGCGCAAGTTACGTTTGGTCGACCCCTTGAGTACGGGCACGTTTAGCTCAGAACTGAGAGTGTTAAGTTGATATTTAAAGCCGCCGAACTCATCCGCGGTCGAGTGTTGGAGCGCCAGCAAAGTGCTTTGCGCGAAGCTCGCGGCGTATCGCGTACTTCCAATTTTGGGATCGATAGGGCTTGCCCCGACCAAAAGTAAGCTGGCGAATGAAATCAAGAGAGCGAAGACCAACATGTCTGCTATGTAACCAATGCCTTGTTCGTTCATTTTACCTCTCCCCTACCCACACGACTAACTCGCAAAGCTGCGCCGACCCTTGGTCCCGCGCGACTGCCACTGGTAGGCTCATTGAAGAAGGTGGCGAGAAATATCCCCCAAGCTGGTTTTGCTCGGGGCCGTACACCAGCAATACCTCTCCCCCAAGAGTTCTAACCTCAACTCGCAGCTCGATGCCCTCTCTAGCAAGCAGTTTGGAGTAGTCCTCAAGCTTATCTATCGTTAAATCAATCGACCCGGGTGAAGCGGCCAACACACGACTTTTGATGTCCTCGGCGATGTCCAGCGCCAAGTCGAAGCTCTCGTAGGCATTCCTCCTCTCCACGTAGAGGTGGTAGGAGTGCGCGAGCGCCGCGATGAAGAGGACGAGCAGGCCGAC
>CAYSRF010000054.1:0-5158 GCA_964433595.1 Hadarchaeota archaeon (SeqCode)
AAGCAGCCACCTTCACCTGAGATGAGCCCGCGATGTTCTGCACGGTGATTACGTTGGGCACCCCCTCCACGCTGACAAGCTGTCCAGGGGTGATCACGATGTATTGCGTCTCCTCACCCTTCATGAACTCTATTATCCCCTGCAGGATTGCCTCCCGATTGTGCGGGTCCAAGTGAACCTCGAACTCGTCGATCGCCCGGATGGGAGATTGAATTCGTTGCTGCAGCGCCAGCAGGAAGCACATCAGGGCAGTCGTTCGCTCCCCGCCGCTCTGGGTATAGGCATCCAACACCTGAGGCTCAGCTCCCTTGAACCCAACGAGCAATTCCAGTCCGGCTTCGTCTATATCGTGGGCGTTCGTCAGGTTGACCTCGCCGCCTGCGTTAACTCGCTTCAGGATTTCGCTGTAGCTAGCCTTAACCTCACGTATAAGTTTGTTTACCTCCTTGGTCCAGCGTTGCTTTCTGAGCTCCAGCTCATCGAGCGCCCGCTTACGGTTAGCTGCAGCCACCTCGGCTTTTGCCTCGAGCTCCTTGAGCGTGCTCTTGTAGCTTAGGTACATCCTCTCGACATCGGGTGAAACATCGGCCAGGCTGGCGAGTTGGATGTTGGTGAGTTTGAGTTCATCGAGCACTTCTTGTGGCTTCCGCTCGGTATCGACCCGCTCCCCAACTTGTCGGGCTTCTCCTTCCAGTTGTTCCAGCTCGCGGCGTGCTCGTCTGAGTTCGGACTGGGCACTTGAGATGTCCCGCTCGTGCAGCTCGCGACGGAACCCCAGCACGGCGGTGTGGACACGAGAGTTGATGTGGGCCTCTTGAGTTTTCCCGAGCTCGCCCTTGACCCTGACAAGCTCGGACTTCACCTCATTCGCCCGCTCGCCGGCCTCCTTCAGACCCTCCTTCGCCCGCCCCAGTTCAACCTTGAGGTGTCCGAGCAACTCACCCAAGCCCACTTCGGCCACCGAGCGGAGGGAGGTGTTAAAACTCTCGATGAGTTTGGCGCGCGCTCCTGCCTCAGCCTGTGCCCTCTCGTGGGTGATGAGTTTTTGATAGGCGGCATCGAGTCCGAACTCAAGCTCCTTCAACTTTGCTTCGAGTTCCTCGCCTCGTTTCGAGCTTTCTTCCAGCTCGCCCTCGATCTCGCTCAGCTCTGCCCTCAACCCGTCGAGCTTCGATTGAAGATTGCTGACCGCCTCTTCCTGCCGGATGCACTTCGCCCAAGCGTACTCCAGCTCGAGCTCCTTTTTCCGTTCTCCGAGTTCCTGCTTCCTCTGGAACCGCCCGTACTCGCCCTCCCAGTAGCGCAGCGTTTCTTGGGCTTTCTCAAGCAGGCTGCGAATCGACTCCTCCTCGCTCAAGGTGTGCGACAGCTTCTCACGCGCTTCGAGAATATGCTCCCGGTACTCGCGCAGCCCGACTGCTTCCTCGATGAGCTTCAGCCGCTCGCGTGCGTCGATCGCCCCGAACACGTCAATCATGTTTTGGTGCATGATGATGAGCATGTTATCGGGGTTTATAGAGAGCCGCCCGAGCAGCCGCAGCACCTCGCCCTTCGTCACCGTGCGGTTGTTGGCCTCATGCCAGTAGGTCCCGTCGCGGTTTAGATAGCGCGAAAGCACTAGAGTGTCGGAGTTCACGCTCGGGATGGGTCGTCTTCCATCGTGAGGGGAGTTGTCGAACACTACACTCACCCGTCCCAAATCCTTACCCCGGCGGATGAGATCGCTGAGCCTACGAGAGCGCTCGGTGTAGGTCTGCCCGAGGGCCACAGCTAGAGCGAGCAGGATCGAGGACTTCCCAGCGCCGTTTGGACCGCACACTAGGTTGAGCCCCGGATTGAAGGGGATCCTAGAATATTCATAGCTCATAAAATTCTCTAGGATTATCTCCTGAATTAGGGCGTTTGCAGGCATAGGCATCAGTTTAAAATTACACTTCCTCAATTTTAAATCCTACCCGCGTTTAAATCTTTAGGGTGTCCTGATGGTAACGGTAGCTAAAATATTCGAGTTCAAGGAACCTCTCGAGCTGAATGTGATAGCCCGGAAGCTCAAGGACTTCGACGAGGAGGAGCCCTACGAGCGCGGGGAGAAGCGCACGAAACTTACAATGGAAATTTTGGACTTGAAGCTGGAAGGCGATTCGCTAACGGGGGTCTTCAGCAAGGACTTCGTGCTCAGCCGTTACTATAAGCGTGGATTGGTTGAAACCCCGGTCACGGAGGAGGTTCCTTTTTGGATCAAGCGTTCTAAGGGGCGAACCTTCTTGATTGTGCTCGCGCCTTCAAAAGCCCGGGGAGTGAAGAAGCTGCTGACGAACTACGTGGCGAACAAGCTCAGCGAGATTCTGTTTATCAAGACGGGGGGAATCGTTGAGACAAAGATTACCCATGAAACTCTAAAGGAGCTTCACGAATCGAACCCCCGCGCCACCAAGCTTATCTGGTTCGACGAAGTGGATATCCCTGACATAGAGAAACTCGCACTAGCTGGTTCTGGCTTAGCAGACACCAAACTCTACCAAGAGTACCTAGAGCACGGGCGACTGTGGTACATAGTATTCGAGGTTATGAAACGAGGGCTAGTTGTGGGAATCACGAGAAATGCCGTAGTTACGCTTTTTAGTAGGATGAGCGTTGACGAATTTGTTAACTTTGTTTTAGAGGAAGTAATATCAATAATCGAGTAACAATATGGATTTAACCGTATTCCATCCTGAGTAGCCCCCCAAGGTAGTTGATTTTTTCGACTTTCTTTGGATGTAGCATCTTCTACAAGGTCGAGCCGCTGCCTCCGAACGAATATCTGAAGGAGTCTGGGGTAACGCTGGTGAACCGATGGGCCCAGCTTGAGCAAGAGCGGCTCGAGTTCGAGGCTCGATACGAGGAGGAGCGACGGAAGCTGGAGGAGGCGATCGTGGCCCTCATGAAGCGGGAGGGGCTGAGCTGCATTTATGGCAGTGACAAGAAGCTACGGGCAAGGCTTATACGGCACTGGAGGTTTCCGAAGCTGAAGGAGCCGGGACGGGAGGAGCTGGAGAAGCTGGTGAGGGAGGCCGGACGGTGGGACGAAGTCTCTATGCTTGATCCCTGGGCGCTTGAGAGGGTGGCGCGGGAGCAGGCGTGGCCTCCCGAGCTTTTGGAGCAGCTGAAGCGGTACCAGAAGCTGGAGGAGTTGCACCGATTTTACCTGTCGAACTTGAGGCGAGGTAAGGATTAATCAATGCTGTAGTGCCAACATAATCATCGAAAAAGCTTATAAGTTTAGCACTACATAATCAGAAACATGGCATTCATCCGAGCGAAGTACATCGGCGGCGAGTACTACTTCTACCTAGTCGAGAGCAGGCGCGAGGGCAAGCTGGTATATCAGGACATAGTGAAATACTTGGGCAAGCGTGAGGACGCGGAGAGGTACGCGAGAGAAAAAAAGTTGAAGATGCCGGAGATAAAAAAAGCCTTAGAAAAAAGTGAAAAAGTACTAGATAAAAAGATAGCGAGAAAGAAGGCAAAACTCGATTCGCTGCGTCCCTTTTCGAAGGTTCTGGAGGACAGGCTGAGGGAAGAACTGGTTATCCTGTGGACCTACCACTCGACCGCGATCGAAGGAAGTACCCTCTCTTTGAAAGAAACCGCCGCTCTCTTAGCGGAGGGCATCGTAGTGGGGAACAAGCCCCTTACGGATTATCTCGCGGCAAGGGGTCATCGGGATGCTATAAACCTAGTGTTCAAGTGGGCCGAGGAGGGGAAGGAGAATTTGTCCGAAGCCGATTTGCTCGAGCTTCACCGAGCGACGATGGAAAATGTCGTCGATATCTATCTCGGAGTTTACCGGCCAGTGCAGGTCTACCTCCGCGGCTCCTCTTACACGCCTCCACCACCGGGCCAAGTCCCCCAGCTTATGGGGGGTTTCCTTCGAGAGCTCAACCGCAACCCGAAAAAACATGACCCTATAAAGCTGGCCGCCCTCACCCACCTCGACTTCGAGTCCATTCACCCGTTCGTGGACGGAAACGGACGAGTGGGACGCTTGCTCGCCAACTGGGTTCTCATGAAAAACGGTTACCCGCCCGTTGTGATTACCAAGCGGGAGCGGGTGCGTTATTTCAGGATGCTGGAGGAGGCTCAGACAAAGCTCGCCACCTACCGGATCGTGAGATTCTTCAATAAAAAGGTCAACGACGCGCTGGAATTCTACCTCAAAAGATTGAAGCCGAGTGTAGTGCCTAAACACTTGTGAAATTTTTAGATTTAGTTAGCACTACACTACTATCGCCGAAAACGCTTGAGCCGTTCCAGTCATTCGGACAATCTTTGCTCGACCTGCTCCCGCCACATGCACATCTCGCAGTCCTCGCTCCGGGGCGGCGTGGTCGGCGAGTCGAGGATTTGCTTGGCCCGCGCGAGGACGGGCGGGATGCGGCCCGGGTCGACCTCCGCCCGCACCGCGGTTATCTTGAACGGGAACAGCCCCTCCGAGAGATCCCCATGCTCGGGCGTGAAGTACAGCAACGTGCCGCCTCCCACGGGCCGGTAATCGTTTTGCTCAAGGAGGTAGGCGTAGCCGTCGAGCTGCATCTGGTAGTAATCCGGGATCTCATTGGGGGGCCTGCCGGTTTTGTAGTCGACGATGTAATATTTTCCGTCTGCCGTCTTCACTAAAGCATCGAGCTTCCCCACCACGGTGATGCCGGTGGCCGGGTCGGTTGCCCTCAGGGTCTGGCTGGCGTCCATGAAGGTGCCGCGCACGGGGAACCATTCGGGCAAATCCGAGTTCCCGATGAATTGCTTCATGTAATTTTTGATAACGGAGTCAATCTGGGCGGGGATGCCGGCGAAGATGGAGGGAGGCGAGCCAAGGCGCTGGGAGAGCCAGAAGCAGAGGGGGCAGTCGAGGGCCGATTGGAGGCGGGTCACTCCGAGCCTGATGTGTTCGTGCATGGGGTTCCCGTTACAAAGTGGTGGGGATATCATTTAAATTGAGGCAGTAGCCTGTGGGGTTCAAGCTCTTGGAGCAGTTCTCATTCAGCTATCTCCGGGGGCAGAACCCACCTAACGGACCACTCCCCTGCCTCGTCCCGCTCTAGGCAGACGATCCCACCCCGTCTAAACCCCACTATCTTTTGCTCCGGGTCGCCCGTGAGCAGGAGGCCAGCTAGCT
>CAYSRF010000055.1:0-5137 GCA_964433595.1 Hadarchaeota archaeon (SeqCode)
AGATGGTTTTGTAAGGAAGCGCCCGACAAAAAAATTCTCGACATGACAGTTTTAGATGTCCGTAACGTGCACCCAAATGAAAATAGCTTGTTTTTCTCGGCATTGCCATCGGAAACGGCGCTGGAAGCCGAGGGAAACATCGCGAAAGAAAAGCCGGTGATCAGCACGGCCTCCGCCTACCGCTACTTCGACGACAGCTTCGTGTACCTGCCAGGTGTGAACGAGTCACATGCCGGCATCATAGATGTGCAACAAAAGGGCAGAGGTTGGAAGGGGTTTGTCGTGCCTCAGCCCAACTGCACGGCTATCGGTTTGGTGATGTCGCTGAAGCCTGTGCACGATGAGTTCGGACTTGAGCGCGTGACGATGGCTTCGATGCAGTCCGTGTCTGGCGCGGGATATGACGCGGTCAGGAGCTGGGCCGAACAGCGAAAGGTACAGGGGTCTGACCTTCCGGCTGAGCTGAAGGAATTTTCCCACGGTATCTTCGAGGGCAACGTCATTCCGTACATTCGCGGAGAGGAAGAAAAAGTCAAAAAAGAAACAGTAAAGCTCCTCGGAGAATTCAGCGGGGGTAAAATCAAACCCGCGGGATTCAAAATTGCATGCAAATGCAATCGCGTCCCGGTCCTCGACGGCCACACGGAGTCCGTTTTCATTGAGACCAAGAAAAGATGTAGTATTGATAAGCTGAAGGAAGCTTGGAAAAGCTATCGGGGCAAGCCGCAGAAACTGGCGCTACCGACCGCGCCCAAGCAGCCGATAATAGTCATGGATAAAATCGACAGGCCACAGCCGAGGTTCGATGCAGCCGTGGAGAGTGGCATGGTCGCGGTCATCGGCGGAGTGGAGGCGAACTCTTTCGACAACGGCTTCCAGTACACCGTGCTATCCCATAACACAGAACTCGGCGCGGCCAAGGGTGCGGTGCTGGCCGCGGAGTATCTCTACAAAATTGGTTTTATTAAATAGTTTTGAATTGTACCCGGATGGTAGCGGGGCCAGGATTTTCCCGGAATAGTGTTGCTATCCCGTCTTGAACCTGGGACCTCCGGGTCTCGCAGGAGCGCCAAACTCACGGCTTGACGCCTTATGAGCTTCGCCCGTGGTTTTCCACGACCGGCGGGCACTCCATGCTGCCATGAGGGCAGAGTAGTTTCCTACTGCTGCTCTACCCCGCTGCTGGTAGTTTCCCCGCTACCAATAGGTTTCTGTTCGGCTGGCTTTAAGAGTTTGCGCAGCATACCCCCCAGCACAGCGCCTATGCCGACAATACCTATCAACATAAACGCATAGAAGAATGTATCTCCGTAAAGCAAGAATAATTCTTCCTTTGTTTTTGTGATCACTTGCGTGAAAGAGAAGTACATAATCGCGAGTATCGAGCTGGAAATAAGTAAAGTGCCGTTCAACGCCCCAGCGCGAAATTGACTCCACCAGCTGTTGACCTCTCGAGAGAGCAGGTAGCCGGTAACCGCGCCACCTATCAACCAGGCGAAGATTCCCCCCAAAAAAAGCATGCTGGTGCCCGCCCCGAAGAAGAAGCCATAAATCACCGGGCGAAGGTAGCGCTTCCGGTCAAGCCCTCTAGCCAACAGGAACAGCAAGACCACTATGAGAACTGCTCCAAAGACGCTGTAAAGTAATCCAAATGTAAAGTCGTCCATCGTTGCACCTTAAATCGTGGAGATTAATAAACGTGCCCTAGTGAGAAACTTTTAGGTTATCACGAAGAGTGTTAAAACAGGGTTGCGACTTGAAGATGCTGAGGCTAGAAAACCTAACCGTAGAAATTGCGGGGAAGCGGGTGCTCCAAAAGGTCAACCTAGAGATACCTAAAGGGGAGACCCACGTCTTGTTCGGTCCAAATGGATCTGGGAAGACCTCACTGATAATGTCGATCTTGGGCTTCCCAAGTTACCACGTTACCTCTGGCAAAATATGGTTCAACGGCATGGATGTCACCACGTTGCCGACGAATGAACGCGTGAAGTTGGGAATCGGTGTATCTTTTCAAAATCCCCCGTCAATAAGAGGCGTTAAATTGGGTGATGTTTTGCAACACCTCGCAAAAGGGGAAGTCGACGAGATAAAGTTGGCCAACGCTACAAACATCCCCGCGGAGTTTTTCGGCAGGGATTTGAATTTTGGATTCTCTGGGGGTGAACTCAAGCGATCAGAAATTTTGCAAGTGCTTGCCCAAAGACCAGATTTTGCAATATTCGATGAGCCCGACTCAGGGGTGGATGTTGAGAACATGGAAATAATTGGCAAGGCGATCAGCGAGTTTTTGAAGGGGCGGTCGGGCCTGCTGATAACTCATCTTGGTCACCTTCTGCGTTACGTGAAAGCAGATGTGGCGCATGTGATGTTTTACGGCATGATTGCTTGTTCAGGGGAGCCGAGCAAGATGCTCAACCTAATAATGAAAAGGGGTTATAAGTGGTGTGAAAGATGCCCAAAAGTAAAAAAGCTGCGCCGAAAGCGATAGAAAAACCAGCGGCGTTTGGGCCCGATCTGAATATTGGAACCTTCAGTAGAGAAGCTGCTCCTCGACCGCCCTGTCCGGTTTCCTCTTTGCCGGAGGATGTTGCCCGAAGGGCCTTAAGCGCTGGCGTGAGGACAGACGAATTAGATAGGGCTGGCACATATTTTCAGATAGACCAATCTGTAGTGTTCAAAGCGATGAGAAAAAAATTTGCGAGGAAAGCGGAGATATTGAGCACCAAGGATGCACTCAAGTATCGCTGGGTAAGAAATTATTGGTGGAAGCTCGTCGACGCCAACACGGACAAGTACACCACTTTGGCCAAGTTGAAGTGGGACCAAGGTTATTTCATCCGAATATTGAAAGACCAAAAAATCGAGCTTCCCCTTCAAGCCTGTATGTTCATCTCCAAGGAAAATTTCAACCAGAATGTGCATAATTTGATAATTGCTGAGCCAGGTTCGGAGGCCCAAATAATAACCGGCTGTGCAACCCATCCAAATGTCCAACGTGGTCTACATGTTGGCATTTCTGAATTTTACGTGAAGAAAAATGCGAAGCTCACTTTCACCATGATTCACAACTGGGCCCAAAATTTCAACGTTCGACCTCGAACCGCGGTCCTCGTGGATGATGGTGCAACGTTCGTGAATAATTACGTGTGCATGAAACCGGTGAAAAGCCTTCAAATGTACCCAGTTGCTTACTGCAAGGGAGCTAACTCGAGAGTCAGGTTCAACACAATCCTACACGGGGGCCAAAATTCCTATTTGGATGTGGGCTCGAAAGTGGTCCTCCAAGGCAAAGGGAGCAGGGGGGAAGTCATCGCGCGGGCGATAGCCTCGGACAACGCACAGATAAATGCCCGTGGGCTCTTGGTTGGAGAGCATAAGGACAGCAAGGCGCATCTTGAATGTAGGGGTCTTTTGCTCTCCGATGAAGCCTCCATTCACGCAATTCCAGAGCTGGTGGGGAAGGTGAAGGGAACCGAACTTTCACATGAGGCCGCCGTAGGAAAGATAGCGGAAGAGCAAATCCAGTACTTGATGGCGAGGGGTTTCTCGGAGTCTGAGGCCGAATCGCTGATTATCCGGGGGTTCATGGATGTTAGCATCTTCGGTCTTCCAAATGCCTTAAAAGAGGATATCAAGCGAATGATCGATGCAACCATCGGTGGAGCTTTATAAGGTGAGGTGACTTAAATATGAAAATGATGGCTCAAAAATATTCTCATCAATTGACTACTGGGATTTCTTTCGGGTTAACTTCAGGAGTAATTACGGCTCTTGGGTTGATTGTTGGATTACATTCAGCCACCTCCTCAAAATTAGCAGTTGTTGCTGGGATCATAGTAATGGCAATAGCTGATGGTTTAGCCGATGCTGTAGGTTTTCATATGGTTGAAGAAGCAGAAGTTGAGAAAGGTAAAGTCAAACACACTTCGAAAGAAATTTGGCTAACTACTGGCATTACCTTCCTTTCGGTTTCTGGTTTTATTTTAACTTTTGCTATTCCTGTTTTGCTTTTTCCTCTAGAAACTGCCGTTTTTCTTGCCATTGCTTGGGGAATGCTACTCCTTATTCCCCTTAATTTTTACATCGCTAAAATTAGGAAGGAAGCACCAGTAAAACTTATCCTTGAGCATGTCTTATTAGCCCTATTTGTCATTATCATTTCCTATTGGGTTGGTGATTTGATAGCTATGTGGTTGTGACACCCCCTCACTACTGATTTTTGATTTGTGTTTAAAACGAGTTCAGACTACGCTAGCTCACGCTAAGCTGGCAGACATGGTTCGACTGCTCTTTGACAGATCGCAACTCAAGGCGACAGATAGCCACTACACATAAAAATGATTAAATGATTAAACTGAGAATTCGTGCCCACATTTCGGACACTTTATTTTCCCAATAGAGCAACTGGAAGTAAACATCGGGCAACTCTTGAATAAAATATACGGTAAAAAATGATCTGTTTGTATTTCCCACAAAAGTTAAAAATTAGGGGATTATCACGAATTGGGCAATCATTCTGCTTCATGGATCCAGTACTCTCCAGCCTCGGTGACCTCTTTCTTCCAGATTAGTGCCTCCGCCTTTACGCGATCCATGATTTGAGGTAGCGCTGAAAAGACCTCGGCTCGATGCTTGCCCGCCACTAAGATGTAGAGAGCATCCTCGCTTGGTTTCAGATCGTCGATGACGTGGTGAATCATTACCCTCAGGATGCCGGGTAGCCCTTCGATATCAGTTGCTATTTGCTCGAGTTCTTTGACCACTTCTTCCGCACATTCGTAGTGGAGGTACTTTACTTTCTTCCCATCCCTCGAGGTGTCACGGACGACGCCAACGAAGCAGCCTACCGCACCCGCCTTCCCTCCGAATTCCCGTTTCAATTTTTGAAGAAGTATTGGCAAATCGACCTCGCCCTTCCGATGGATGCCAACATCTGGCATTAGACAACCTTGCAGATTGTATTCTCTGTAAGTTTAAAGTTTATTTTCCCAAACATGGCATAAAAATCCATCATTTTTAGAGCCGTGGAGCCGGGGGCCGGATTTGAACCGGCAAAAAGCGGGTCTGCAACCCGCCGCCTTTCCAGGTTGGGCCACCCCGGCACATCCTTCTTTTTATTGAAACATTGATAAAA
>CAYSRF010000056.1:0-5004 GCA_964433595.1 Hadarchaeota archaeon (SeqCode)
GATTCGTAAGTTCCAGCTACAAGGATGGCCTCAAGCCACTTGAGTTTTTCTTCCACGCCATGGGTGGAAGGGAGGGCTTGGTCGACACCGCAGTTCGAACCGCGCAGAGCGGCTACATGCAGCGCCGCCTAATCAATGCCCTCCAAGACCTTCGCGTCGAGTACGATGGGACGGTACGCGATGATCGCGGTGCGGTGGTGCAGTTCGTGTACGGGGAGGACGGCGTTGATCCGGCGCGCAGCGACAATGGAAAAGCCGTTAACGTTGAAAAAATAATCAAGCGAGTTGTTGGGGGGTAGTGCATGGTGGGCGTCTCTCCTGATACAATAAAGACTGAAGTTCGCAAGCTGGATGGTGTACCTGAAGCGGTGATTAAGGAGCTAGAGGGAAGCTTGCTGCGCGTGGGTAAGGAGCAAGCGATAACGCGCGAACAGCTCGGCGAAATAATCGAAAGTGTCAAGCAGGCATATGTAAATGCCATAGTCGAGCCCGGGGAGGCCGTCGGCACGGTAGCTGCGCAATCGATTGGCGAGCCTGGCACCCAGATGACGTTGCGGACCTTCCACTATGCGGGCGTAGCCGAGTTGAACGTGACGCTGGGACTCCCTAGATTGATCGAAATCGTTGATGCGAGACGGGTCCCCTCAGCCGCCCTAATGACGATTTACCTGAAGGAGAAGTACGCCAAGAGTAAGGAGAAAGCACGCGAATTCGCCCAAAAGATCGAAATGACCACGGTTGAGGATGTCGTCCTACAGACCGAGATGGACCTCATCAACATAGTTTTCATCCTCACCCTTGACCGTTCCCGTATGCAGCGAAGGGAGCTAACTCCCTCAAAGGTGGCCTCCGCAATCAAAGGAGTGCTGAAGGTGGATGCATCAATCGATGGCTATAAACTGCGTATAAAACCGACGACCCAGAGCTTGTCCGAGTTGCGTAGGCTTGCTTCGAGAGTAAGGGCACTGCCACTCCACGGCGTTAAGGGAATCAACCGGGTGGTCGTGAAGATGGAGGGCGATGAATACGTCGTTTATACTGAGGGCTCCAACTTCTCTGAAATCTTAACAATGCCAGAGGTAGACCAGACAAGAACCGTGACTAATAACATCCATGAAATCGAGGCAGTTCTAGGCGTGGAGGCAGCGCGCAATGCCATAATTAATGAGGCGATAAAAACGCTTGAGGAGCAAGGACTAGATGTGGATGTGAGGCACATCATGCTGGCCGCCGACATGATGACCGCATCGGGCGCGGTGAAACAGGTGGGTAGGCATGGGGTCAGCGGTGAAAAGGCCAGCGTGCTCGCGCGGGCCTCGTTCGAGATCACGACTAAGCACCTTTTTGACGCGTGCATCCACGGCGAGAGCGATAGGCTTGATGGCATAATCGAAAATGTCATCGCGGGACAGCCAATTCCGTTAGGTACGGGTTCAGTGGAGCTAGCAATGCGGAGGGAAGGGGAAAGTGGACTTAAGTAAAGAGATACGCCAAGCGGTTGACACCGGCAAGGTTATCTTGGGCACAGATAAATCTCGGAAGGTCCTTAAGATCGGGCAGGCAAAATTGGTAATCGTGGCATCGAATTGCCAATCGGAAGTTTTGGCGGATATCAAACATTATGCCGGGTTTGCAAATACTCCCGTTCACATTTTCAATGGGGACAGCGCGAAGTTGGGGCTCGCTTGCGGCAAGCCATTTTTGGTGAGCGTGCTTGCGGTCCTAGAGCCGGGGAGTTCGAACATTCTTAGCTTGGGGGAAACGAGATGAGTATCAAACTCAGTGCCGATGAAATGCGCTACATCGCCCTCTTCGAAGGCTTGACGGGAGCGAGGGTCCACGATTGTATAATCCACGAAAACGGGGCTAGGCTCACCTTCGTCGTGAAGACGGGGGATATCGGCCTTGCCATAGGGAAGGATGGAAATAAGATCCGGAGAGCAAAGCGGGTGATCGGAAAAAGCGTCGAGGTCGTCGAGCACTCTGCCGACCCTGTAAAGTTCGTAAAAAATATCTTGATGCCCGCGAGGGTCAGGAGGGTCAACATCGTCGAACGTGAGGGCAAGAAAATTGCGTTGATAGATGTCGAGGAACAAGACCGAGGAATAGCCGTTGGCCGAGGAGGCAGGAAGATCCAATGCGCAAAGAAACTTGCCCTCCGCCATCACGAGATTCAAGACATCTCACTTGTTTGATTTTTAAGGTTGAAAGGGGAAGTACTCTTTTAGGTGGGTAATTTGAGTAAAGGCTCCAGAGGAGAGTTTGCAGCTCGGAAGCTGGGTTCCAAACGGCAGCAGTTTAGATGGAAGAGCGCCCAATACAAGCGGCGGGTGCTCAGGCTGGACGAAAAAGCTGACCCCCTCGAAGGGTCGCCGCAGGGCAAGGGAATCGTCCTCGAAAAGGTTGGGGTCGAAGCCAAACAGCCAAACTCTGCGATCAGAAAATGCGTTCGCGTTCAGCTCATCAAGAATAGCCGCCAAGTCACCGCCTTCGCTCCTAGGGATGGTGCAATTGGGTTCATCGATGAGCACGACGAGGTCGTCATCGAGGGGATAGGGGGTGCAAAGGGTGGTTCGTACGGTGATATTCCTGGCGTTCGTTACAAGGTGATCAAAGTGAATGACGTTTCGCTGAATGAGCTCGTGAAGGGGCGCAAGGAGAAGCCAGCGCGGTGATCGGATGACATTCAAGTACTTCGACAAGTGGTCAGTCGATGATATTGCGATAGAGGATCCCGGGCTGAAGCAGTACATTCGGCTGGAGCCAGGTATGGTCCTGCATGGCGGCGGAAGACATTCCCGTAAACAATTTGGAAAAGTGGGTGCGCCGATCGTCGAGCGGTTGATAAATAAAATTATGCGCTCAGGGCCGGGCGTGAGAAAGCTCGGAGGCAAGGCGATTCGCGGCGCCAAAGCCTGCGGCAAAAAATACAAGGGATATAACATCGTGCGTAAGTCATTTGAGATCGTCGAAAAGCAGACGAATAAGAATCCCGTTCAAGTTTTGATCGATGCCATACAGAATTCGGCTCCACGCGAGGAGACGACCCGGATAAGCTACGGGGGGATAACCTACTACGTCGCCGTCGACTCCTCCCCCCAGCGGAGGCTCGACATCGCACTCAAGAATCTCGCGGCCGGGAGCTTCGCAGCTTCTTTCTCAAACAAAAAATCGATTGAGGAGTGCCTTGCCGAGGAACTCATCGTGGCCGCTAACAACGACATGAAAAGTTTCGCCGTGGCGCGCAAAGGGGAGACTGAGCGAATAGCGAAGGGAGCAAGATAGCGCAAGGCTTTTAAAATACACACGCAAATTGGAATTAGCTATGGGAGGAGATATGAATGGTGAAACCTCACTTGAACCTGATAACAATTGGACATGTGGACCACGGTAAGTCCACGTTGGTAGGTAGAACATTTTACGAAAAGGGATTGGTGAAAGAGGAGGATTTAAGAAAGTTCGAGGCGATGGGCGACAGAGGTAAGACCTTCAAGTTCGCTTGGGTGATGGACGCCCTTAAGGAGGAGCGAGAGCGGGGACTTACAATCGATCTCGCGCATAAAAAGTTCGAAACGAACAAGTACTACTTTACTATCATCGACGCCCCAGGGCACCGGGACTTCGTTAAAAACATGATTACAGGGGCGAGCCAAGCTGACGCAGCTGTACTCGTGGTCGCGGCTGACGACGGGATTATGCCTCAGACGCGGGAACACGCGGCGCTCGCCTTTACCCTTGGGGTTGGGCAACTGGTGATTATTGTAAATAAGATGGATCTCGTGGAATACAAAGAGGACGTGTTTAACAAGCTCAAAGCCGAGATTATCGACCTGCTGAGAGCAGTTGGCTACAAAAACCCAGAAAAATTCACGTTCGTTCCTACTTCGGCGTTTAATGGGGATAACGTGACTAAACCTGAAGACAAGATGAAGTGGTACACTGGCCCCGTCTTTTATGCCTCGCTGGATGCATTCACTGTGCCCCCGAAACCCGTTGACAAGCCACTTCGACTACCCGTGCAAGATGTGTACTCGATCACTGGGGTTGGGACCGTGCCCGTGGGGAGGGTTGAAACGGGAGTGCTGAAAGCTGGTGAAACCATCGTCTTCGAGCCCGCGGGAGTGAGCGCAGAGGTGAAATCGATCGAGATGCACCATGAGACAATACCGCAGGCAGAGCCCGGCGACAATATAGGCTTTAACGTTCGGGGGATCGAAAAGACCGCGATAAGGCGGGGGGATGTTGCGGGTCACCCGAAGGCGCCCCCAACCGTGGTTAAGGAGTTTACCGCACGAATCGCCGTCCTGCAGCATCCAACAGCGGTAACTGCCGGCTACACCCCGGTTTTCCATTCTCACACAGCGCAGGTAGCGTGTACCATTTCGGAAATCACTCAGAAGCTTGACCCGAAGACCGGTGAAGTGATTCAGGAGAAGCCGGAGTTCATAAAGAAGGGGGACATGGCAACGATTAAGGTAACGCCCACCAAGCCTATGGTAATCGAGAAGGCTGCTGACCTCCCACAACTGAGCCGTTTCGCTGTGCGCGACATGGGCATGACTATCGCTGCAGGCGTTTGCATTGACTTAACACGCGCAAAATAGTCCCAACTCTTTTATTATCCCCTCCCCTTTAGGTAGGGTGAGGGGTACCTTTGCAGAAAGCACGCATAAGACTCTCAAGCACTGACCCGAAGAAGCTCGATGAGGTCTGTAAGCAGATATCCGGCATAGCGGAGCGAGTCGGCGTCAAGCTCTCGGGGCCCATCCCCCTCCCCACGCGCAGGATAGTGGTGCCGACTAGGAAGTCCCCGGATGGCGAGGGGACTGCGACTTGGGATCGGTGGGAACTCCGCGTGCACAAGCGCCTCATCGACATGCAGGCGGACGAGCGAGCGATGCGACAGATCATGCGCATCCAGGTGCCTGAGGAAGTCGCGATTGAGATTGAGCTTAAGACCTAGTTTTTGAATAGCGTTAATTAATGAAAGAGATACTCTCATTT
>CAYSRF010000057.1:0-4845 GCA_964433595.1 Hadarchaeota archaeon (SeqCode)
TGATGATAACAGTCTCCGCTTACCAACAACACCGTACCATTTCTGCGCTCGCTGAACTAACCGATGCTACTTCAGCAATCGTCACCCGTCTATCCGTAGAGGAGCTGGCATACGTAGACAACGATGGAAAGTTGCACATGTACTCGATCGATCCCGCGAAACTTGAAAGCTGCTCCGCCCGCTGGGAGATCGGCGGGGAAAACTTTGATTTTCAGGTGTTTGTGGGATATGAAGCCGGAGTCGAGCACGTTCTAGGGCCCTACGGTCCAGCCCCGCCAGATGATAGGGCGAGGTGCTCGTTGGCGGTACCATGCGCCCTCTACGAGAACGACCGGTTCCTACCAGCCAAGCTGAGCGTGATCGCATGGCGCGCTTAAGCGATAGCGGCATTGCGGATATCCTCGCAATCGCATTCATGTTTGTAATGCTAGTCCTCGCCGCGGTGTTCATGCACGCCTATAGCTTGAGGCCACTCCGGGCGGCCACCGATCGCCAACTCGAGCTCAAAAGTGAACATTTGTACATGACCTTGGAACTCGCTGGGGTCGAGCCGTACAGTGTGAGCTTTCTGCACGCGGCTACCGAGAACCTCCTGCTAGAACAACCAACCGTGTCTGGATCCCACTTGCGCTCCGCCATGAAGAACGCCTTCGAATACCTTTGCCCGCCCGGATATGCTGTGGCGATCAGCTTAAGTTACGACAACTCTTCGTGGGAGCTTTCATGGCCTGAAGGTGTTGGGCTTGGCATGGGCGCGGAGAAACAATTTGTTAGACAGGGTGAGGTGCGTTTGACCATTGCCGGCGGGGAAAGCGTTACTGTGTCCGTGACCGTGAGGATTTTCGAGATTGATGAAACCTGAGTCAATCAAATCTCTCGGGCACTGTTACTCGCTCGATTCTCGTCGGTTCATCCGCGTCCTTGTTCCGTGAAAAACGATAGAGGTAACCACTCACCGCTTCCTCCAACCGCTGTTCATGAGTTATGATTATTATCTGCTGCACGATCTCGGGAAGGCGCTCCCTCAGGACCTTCGCGAGCTCCTGAATGCCCTCCTCATCGAGGTTGTGCGTCGGTTCATCGAGCACGATCCAGCTGAGCGATGGTGCGAGCACGATTGCGAACGCTATCCGGAGTGCCAAGCAGGCATCGGTGCGCTCACCCCCACTTGCGATCCCCTCGACTGGAATCCAGTTTCCAGTACGATCGCGGAGCTGCAGCACGTAATCTCCTCCTCGCTCGCCCCCCTCAACGGCGAGCTTGATACCTGTGAAATCTCCGTAAGGATAGATACTCTCCCAGAGCTCGCTCATTGCCTCATTAACTCCATCGATGAATTCCCTGCGCATAGCCGCCTGAGTTCGCGCGAGCGCGGCCTGGATTGTGGTTAGGCCCCTCGCCGCGTCCTCCAGACGTTTGACCTCCACCTCACATCGCACAATCATCTCGCGCTTTTCCCGAATGCTTTCGATGAGCTTCCGCTTCTCCACGATCAACTGCTCCTTCCCGACGAGTTCGGTGCGCAAACGCTCGTGAGTGCGAATGAGCTCCTCGTGGTGACGCTCAAGCTCTTTCGCCCGTGCCTCGTCATAGGTGCGCCTTAACTGCCACAGCTCGCGCTGCACGTGTAATCTCTCGGCGAGCTTCTGCTTGTGCTCGATCTCAAGCTGGTTCAAGTCAAGCCGCAGCTGAAGCAACTGCTTAGCCGTAGTGAACTGCTCGCGGAGCGCTTCCGCTTCCCTGCGTGCCTCCTCAGCCTCAATCGTGAGCTTCCTTGTTGCTTCCTGTACATTCGGAAGTTCCCGTTCCAAACTCTGAGTCTGTTGGAGGAACTGAGAACGCTCCGCCTCCCGCGCAGGAAGCTCCTCGATCTCTTTCGCCAGTAACTGAGCTCTCCTTTGAAGTTCGAGCTTTTCATTCAAATTTTTATTTAATTCTTTCACGTGCACCTCAAGCTCGGCTGCGCGTTTGAGTTTCGTGTCGAGCTGTTTTCTGCGCTCCTCCAATAATTGCTGCTTTTTACCCTCCTCAAGGGGGCTTTCGCAGACCGGACACATCGAGCCAGCCGCTGCAAGCTCATTCATCAACTGCTGAAGATCCTGCACTCGGGCATGAGAAGCTGCAAGTTCATCGCCGGCGCGTCTAGACTCAAGCTGCAGTTCTTCAATCAGCCTCGCCAGTTCTTTTAATCTTAGTTTTTCCAGCTCCTCGCTCAACTTGTTTTTCCGTTCTATCTCGCTCGCGAGCCTTTCCAAGCGTTCACGAATCATTTCTATCCTAGTTTCCAATTCCCGCATCCTCGAACTGTTAGTAGTTAAATTAGAGTTGAGCTCGCTTGCTCGGGCATCGGTCTCGCGCCAGGCCTGTTCGAGATCTGCCACCCGTCGTTTGAGCTCTTCGGGAGCAAACCCGGCAGCAGTCCCTAGCCTCCCTTTGATCTGCTCGAGCTGACGATCCAACGCGTTTATCGTCCCTTCGAGTTCGCGGGATAAGCTCTCCAACCGTGCGAGTTCCTGCTCGGTTTTGCGCAACTGCTGAAGTTGGGAGAAGGCCGTCTCCAGCTCCGGCTGAATTTGCTGGAGCCTCATCTGAGTCTCTTGCTTCGAGAGTTCTATATTCTTCATCTCTTGCTCGTGGGTCGGCAAAAGGGCCAGCGAAGCATCCTGTTCGAGTTGGCTTATGGTTCTCTTTCGTTCCTCAGCGCGGTCTCGAACGCGGTTCGTGAGCGAGCCAATTTCTTTGCGTGCCAGCTCAAGCTTGTTTATACCCAAAAGCTCATCGATGCTTTCCATCCGTTTGCCCCGCGGCAGGGTCAGGAAATAATCCAAACGATTTTGTTCCGAGTAAATCGCTCGCTCGAAGAGATCGTAATCGAGTTTGAGAAGGGAGCGGATGTTCTCGCTCACGCGAGTCGCACCCGGGCTCTCGACCAACTCACCAGTGGCCTTTCGAAGTTCTGAAAGTACTGTCCCCTTGCCCCGCTCGATGACACGCTTAACTGTAAATTCGTCGCCATCAAGTGTGAGGAATCCAACCTCGACCTCTGCTCGATCCATCGGGTCAGGTCGGTTCATGATGAGATCCTCGAGTCTGATGCGTCGGGTCTGCACCACCGGCAGGGTCCCGAAAAGAGCGTAGGTAATCGCATTCAACACTGCGGACTTTCCAGCACCCATTGTTCCTACAAGAACATTCGTGCCGTCGCCAAAATGCAAGTCGGTGTTGCGGTGCGACTTCCAATTTTTTAGTTTAACTTGGGTTATCATCTGATTTTTTCTCCAGCTCAGTTTTGACCTGCTCTTCCACCACATCAAACACCTTTTGAAGCGCCTCCTCGGCCCTGTCCTCAACCAAAAGATTGTAGAGTACGCGTACATCGAACGGTTGGTCGTAACTAACCTCGCGAAGGTTTGCCTCAAGCAGACCCATCGCCATCTCATCTATGGGCAAGCGTCGCTCCCTCAACTTGCGCAGGAGCTGCACTTTTTCCTCGAGCCCTGGGGAGGTGAGGTCGCCCTTGCTTATAGCGACCAACGCTCGATCGGCGAACTCCTGAATGATCGTTTGCTCGTCGAACTCGCTACGCGATGCCTCCTTTGAGAGCGTTCCCATGAGCCTCAACCTGATCAGGGGAAGCTTCTCGAAATTGCGTCTAGGTCGTTTCAGCAGCTCCCGCACTTTTGCTCTTACTGCTTCGCTCAATTGAAGGATACCAACGCTCTCGAATTTCATTTCCTCATAGTAAAAATCTCGCACACTCATAAGCTCGATGAACTCGTAGCTGAGCCCGTCATCTAGGTCGAGCATGTAGAACCCCTTTGGCACCTCGGCCTCAACTTGAAGCAGCTGGGTGCGTTCGGTGCCTCCTGGAAAGAGCAGCGGCTTCCCGTGCACGGTAGCTTCTGCATGATAGTGGATGTGCCCGCAGAGGTAGAGGTCAAACCCGGGCGGCAGGTCCGCGAGGTCGATCGTCGGGAACTCCTCGCTCGAGTACACGTACTGCCCCACAGATTGGTGGAGCATCATGATGTTGAACGCGCCTTCCACAGGCTTGGGGTTCCAAGTAGCGAGCACATTTTTTGCGTGTTGCTCGGGCACATTGCTCATGCCGTGAATCGCTAGCGTGCCCCTTGGGGTGTTAAAAACCAGCGTGTTGTGATGCAGGTGGATGAGGAGACCTGCAGCTTCAAGAGTCTCTACAGGGTTAACGAATCCTCGAGTGCGCCGCTCGTGATTTCCGTGTAGAGCGACCACGGGTGTCCCGCGGAGCGCGACAGGAGAGAAATCATCCTGATTTTTATCTATAACGCGGCTGAGCGTGATCTCGCTCCGTCCTCTTGCTAGCGGAATTGAAAGAATGCGCATGGCTTGAGCCCAGACCTCTTGTCGTGGAGTTCTCGTATCAAAAATATCGCCGAGCACGAGAATGAGTTCTGCACCAAGTTCGAGTGCTTGCTCGATGGCCTCCCCAGCTTGCTTGAAAGAATCCTGTTCCCGCGCGGTCCCCCACTTCGTCCCCAAGTGAGTATCGGCGATGACTGCAATTTTCACCGCTATCCCATTCAGTATATGACACTAGAACTTAAGACGATTTTCAGGAGATGAGGTCAAAAATATCCCATGTTTTCCGCGCCCCAATTGTTTTAATCAAACTTGAACAAATTGTGTTTGGTGCCCCCATGCCTGAATCTTGGGTCGACAAGTACCAACCCCACAAACTCAAGGAAGTGATCGGGCAGCCCCAAGCCCTTAAGGCTATGCTCGACTGGGCGGAAAGTTGGAAGAAGGGCAAGCCCAAAAAGTCAGCTCTCTTGCTCTACGGGGCAGCCGGGACGGGAAAAACCA
>CAYSRF010000058.1:0-4726 GCA_964433595.1 Hadarchaeota archaeon (SeqCode)
CTAAAACTGTCATGTCGAGAATTTTTTTGTCGGGCGCTTCCTTACAAAACCATCTCGAGTTTTCCCTTCCATAGTTTAGTGCGTCCGCGTATTTCTTGCCAGCGGACCTTTCCGACGCATACAACGCTGTGAGCTCGAACCACGGGTGCCTCTGAAGGTTGATTACAAATTTCTGTCCAACCTCGCCCGTCGCGCCCAAGACAGCAACTGGGATTTTTGCCATTCAATCGCCCCGCTATAGTATTCTCTCAAGTTTTATTTAATTTGGCAAGGTGAAGAGATTTTGGTCTCTCGATGCCCCGCCGGAAGTACGGACACATGGTCGGGCCGCTTCCAGCTCCGCCCAGTCCTGAAAAGTGTAGATTCTGCAGGCGTGGGTTGCCTTGCCCTTTTCATAAGCAAAGAAAACCATCTTCTTTGAGAAAATCGAAGTAGCAATTGCAACTCGATTAATTTTCAGATTAACAACTCGCTGATTTTTGTTAGGAAATTTTCTTGTCGTGCCCACAATTTACGCTTTAGAGCCTTGAAGCCCCTCTTGATATTTCTCGAATCATCGAGCGAATGCATTGATAAATCCTTAATTTTCTCATAACCCACATCTCTAACGTCTATCACTTTATCTTTCTGACCGATGAATTCCATGAAATTGTAATTTTTGACATCGTAGGCGACATTTACTATTGGAACCTCACTTCCAAATGCTAGTACAGTAGAATGCATCATCATACCAATAACTAAATCCAGTTTGCTGTAAATGAATCTCATTTTGTATGGGTTGGGAGTCGTATCTACCACTTTGAGAGACAATTTTTTCTTCTGCATTACCTCAACAACATGGTGCTCATCTGAGTGGTGTACTAAGTACACGATTTCTGCATTTAAGTGCTTAATCAGAAATTCGCAGGTTTTGACGTACTCATCAATCGTCCTGTACAAATACTGCGGATATAGTGTCCAATAGTGGCAAGCCACGTTTATGCCTATCTTTATTTTGTTATTATCTAGGGCAACTTGGTTAGTCTCTTCAGAGCCGAGAAAAATTGCAGGGTCGCCAATCACGTGCACGTCGCTTATCCTTAAATCTCTCAAAAATTTACAGGTGTATTCATCCCGAACGGAGGTAAGCTCGGCGCATGCGTTCAATAATCGAACGCTTTCTATTTGCTCCTTAGTTAGTTCTTTGTCTCCGAGATTTCTAATGTATCCTATCCCATAGAGCACGATCGGTATTTCTATAGATTTGATAACTTGAGCATCCATCGGGAGAAAAAACTTGGAGTATAACCCCCCTCCCCCGATCACACAAATATCATGCCGGTTGATGATCTCGATAAACTCGGTGGTTTGCGGTTTTTCTAGTTCTTCGACCTCGCCCGGAGTGTAGGCAAATGGTTTCAAACGGGAGCGTAGCATGTCTCTGATCGAACACGCTATGGCGATTTCGCCTATGTTATAAAAATCCTCTTCTCTCCTACAAAAATGAATTACACTAGGCAAGGTATTCCCATTTCACTGAGTTCATTAGACTATAAACCTAGGACATCTTGCATGTCTTGCACAACGCCTGGCTTGCCATTTTCAACGATGTGGCGGATTGCCTTCATCGCCCCGGCAGCAAACGTTTCACGACTCTGTGCACGATGGATGATCTCGAACCGTTCTTCTGGGGTGTAAAATATCACCGTGTGTTCACCGACGATGTCGCTTTCTCTAATCGATTTAATTTTGATTTTATCCTCGCTCCAGTTGAATTCCCTCGCGATAATTTGCGCAGCCCTTCGTGCAGTCCCGCTGGGGGCGTCGCGCTTGTGCACGTGGTGCGCCTCAACGATTTCTACCCCATAATCGCTGCCCAACATCCTTGCAGTTTTCTCGACTGATTTGAAAAATACATTCACGCCGACCGACATGTTTGGTGAAATGACCGCTCGGATTTTCCCCTTTTTTACGGCTTCTTCCATTTCAATTCGCTGTTCTGCCGTGAAGCCGGTGGTACCCACGACCACAGAAACGCCCACTTCGGATGCGGTTTTGACGTTCTGAACTGCGGCATCTGCTTTGGTAAAGTCCACTAAGACATCTGGCTTTGATCTCTTCAGAGCCTCAGCCAGTTTATCTGCGCCAACTATCTTTACGCCGAGTTCGCCCACGCCGGAGAGTTCCCCGGCGTCCTTTCCTGCGCTTGGAGTACCAGGTGCATCGATGGCCGCAACCAACTCCATGTCCGCTTGTTTCGCGACTTGGCGCACAATTAGCCTGCCCATTTGCCCGCAAGCACCGCAGACGGCAACTCGAATCATTTCATCAATCCCATGCCGACTAGAACCTTGCGCAATTTTTTTCGGTTCTCCGGCTCGAGCTCGACTAATGGGAGCCTGAGCCCTCCAGCGGTCATCCCCATCCAGTTCATGGCCATCTTGACGGGCCCTGGGTTGGTTTCGATAAACAACGCTTTGAACAGTGGTGCTAATTCATTGTTAATCCGTTTGGCTGTCTCGACATCACCGGACCGAAAAGAGTCTACCATCTTAACCACCTTATCAGGCACGAGGTTTGATGCAACCGAGATGATGCCGACCCCCCCCTGTTTCATAATTTCGAGCGTCAGCGAATCATCACCAGATATCACCATGAAATTTTCGCCGCGAGTCAGCTCAATTATCCGTGCGACTTGCTCTAGGTCTCCGCTTGCCTCCTTTACTCCCACGACATTCTTCAGCTCGGCCAGTTTTGCCATGGTCTCAGGCAGCATGTTGAGGCCTGTGCGCGAGGGTATGTTGTAAATCACTTGGGGCAAGTCAACCTCTTCTGCGAGCCGCTTGTAGTGCTGGTAAAGGCCGGCCTGCGTTGGCTTATTATAGTAGGGTACCACGAGTAGCGCTCCGTCCGCGCCCACTTCCTTTGCGTGTTTCGTGAGCATGATAGCCTCCCATGTGCTGTTGCTCCCGGTGCCAGCAAGCACAGGCACTTTTCCCTTTGCCGCATCGACAACGATTTCGACGACTTTGTTGTGCTCTTCGTAGGAAAGCGTCGCGCATTCACCTGTTGTTCCAACTGGCACTAGCCCATGGCTGCCGTTTTTGATTAGAAATTTCACATTTTCGCGAAGCCCTTCTTCGTCAATTTTGCCATCTTTATCGAAGGGCGTGACCATCGCAGTCAAGGCGCCCTCGAACATTACCTAACCTCCTTCATCGCCTGCCTGAGCAGCCTCAGGGCTTTCTTTCGGTCGTCCCAGTTGACGAAGAAGCTAATAGACGCCCGGCTCGAGAAGATTTCAATGACATTTATCCGAGCTCGCGCGAGAGGTTCCGACAATTTGGCTATGGCACCCGGTGTGTAGATGAAGCGCTCACTCTCCGCTATGAGAAATGCGATGTTGTTTTCGCTCGTCACTGATTTCATCTTTCTGTTTTGAGTTATGCTTTTGTGCAGTAGCTCAAGTGCTCGGCGGGAATCCTCCTCCATAACGTAAATCGAAAAAGACCTTGGACCGATTGAGATGCCGAAGATGTTTATGCCCGCTCTAGTCAGAGGGGTTGCGGACTTTACAAGTATCCCTGGCGTGGCTTGCATTTCTTCCCCAACTATCGTCAGCATCGCAAGCGGTTTTTCATACGCCCGAACGCCCATGAATTCTACCTCCTTTGGCCCCACAATAGTTGTACCCTGAACAGATAAATTACCGTGGCGGAAGTGTATAACCTTGGCGTTTATGTGGGGGTTTTTATAACTCATCGCTCGGGGATGCATCACCTGCGCCCCAAAGCGCGCTAGGTCACGCATTTCTTCTACTGAGATGCGCTTGATTAACTGTGCCCTCTTGATTTGATTGGGATCAGCGTTCATAACTCCCTCGGCATCGGTGACGATAATCACATCATTTGCATCTAAGCATTCTCCCATGAGGAAACCCGTTATATCGCTTCCCCCTCGTCCGATCGTTGTTATATTGCCTTGCTTATCTTTGCCCAAAAAACCGCATATTACAGGGATTACACGCTTTTTCATCAAAGGCAAAATGAACTTTTGGGTTCGCATCCTCGTCTCGACCGGATTCACGTTAGCCGAGCCGAAGTTGTTGTTAGTCACCACTGGCCACTCATGTTGCTTGGGATCGATATACCTTGCATCCGCCCCAAGGCTACGCAACGCTGCAGCGAATACTCGAGCACTTGTTTGCTCCCCCATCGCCATGATATCATCGAGTTCTCGGGCGCTCAACTTGCCATCAGTACCCGCTTTTGCCGCTTTAATTAGCTCATCGGTTGCGTGCCCCATTGCAGACACAACTACTGCCACTTCGGTGCCCTTCTTGTACTCTCGATAGACGGCATTTGCCCCCAAGCGTATGCGCTCGCCATCCGCGATGCTGGTTCCTCCAAACTTGACGACAATTCGCCTCACTTCAGCCACCCGGGGATTTGGTCGAGGCGCGTCAGATCTTCATAACTTTCCCGTTTTCGGATGATCTCGGCCTTACCGCGGTTGACCAGAACCATCCCCGGGCGGGGCTGAGCGGTATGCTGGCTCGATATCGCTAAGCCATAAGCCCCAACATCGAAGATCACGGCCAGATCTCCGGGTTCAGCGGCGGGCAACTTGCGCTCCTTACCCAAGAAATCGCCGGACTCACAGATGGGCCCAGCGATGTTGAAGAGTTTCTCGTTTTTTTCTCGGATTTTGTTTGCGAGTTCAATATGGTGGTAGGCGCCATAGAGGG
>CAYSRF010000059.1:0-4691 GCA_964433595.1 Hadarchaeota archaeon (SeqCode)
GCGCCCCGGGGAGCTGGCGTTGCTCTATCAGTTTATCGATTTCACGAAGCGGCGCCCCCAGAGCTTTTACGAGGGAGGTGAAAGAGGCGTCGTGCACGTCGATGTCACGGAACCTTACTGCCCCGAGCTACGAGATGTCTTATCTAGGACAGCCAAGAGCCTCAAGCTCAAGCTCCATCTCCGCGCGACCTATGGGTGTACTGAAGGCCCACGCTTCGAAACGGCAGCAGAGATTAAAGCGTTGCGCCGCTTGGGCTGCGATCTCGTGGGAATGACGAACGTGCCCGAGTGCGTGCTGGCCCGAGAGCTCGAGATCTGTTACGCAACAGTCGCGGTCGTGACGAACTTCGCGGCCGGTATTTCGAAGGCGAAGCTCACCCACGCGGAGGTTGCCGAGCTAATGAAGGAGAACATCGGTCGAGTTCAAAAGCTGCTGTTCAAGGCGATTCCAGAAGTACCAAAAAAACGTTCATGCACATGTGGTCATGCACTTGAGGGGGCAGTAGTAAGAGTCTAGCTATCTCCCTCGTAAAATTCTTCATAATATTCCGGAGGCTCAAGCTCGTACTCCCGTTCGGCCACCTTCTTCTTTTTCTTCTTCTCGATGATAACGGGGACCTCTTTCGCCTCTTTCCCCTTCTCGCTGATCTTGTAAGCCGCACGCTTCTTTATCTTGCTTTTATAGCCGCAACGAGGGCAGGTCAGTCGCCTTGAACGCCCGACTTTCATGGGGACGAGCATGCTGCCACACTTGGGGCAAAATTCCATGAGCATCACCAACAAGATTGAATTTTTAGGAGTAAAACTGACTTATAAACCTATCGCTCTAGCTCGGGGCCGGGCAGGGGCAAGGAACAAGGTTATTTGCCTTCACTTGGCCTTGGCTGCCACCAGCTCGATGCGCTCCTCCATCGTTCGAAGCTCATCCAAGCGCTCGTCTATGCGGAGTGTCGTGATCACGCGCTTGGCACCAGCATCGATGACGGCTCGGTGCGCCGCTTTCGCGACCTCCAGCGCGGTCTCTAAGTCCGCCTCGAAGACAGTACTCGTCGGGCAGAGTCGGTACCTCACTCCAGCCCGCTTGACCTCGCGCAGGGCGGCCGCGATGTAGTCGCTCAAACTCGTACCCGAAGTCCCGATCGGCACCACTGAGAGCTCGGCCACTACAAATCTTTTCACCGCCTCACCAATTATCCATTAATATGGTGGACCCAATAAGTATGCGCGGTGAACGAGTGTACCTCGTACTCGGCTGTGGTGATGTCGGATTTTCGGTGGCGAGCAGGCTCAAGAACCGCGGAGCGGAGCTAGTGGTGGTCGATAAGGACGCTAAAAAAATCGAATTGCTCAAGAAGATGGGCTACAGTGCTTTCGTGGGCGACTTTTGCCTGCCCAATGTGCTCAAAGATGCCGGAATCTCGCGAGCAGAGGTCGCACTTCTCATGGTTCCAGATTTCCACGCTACCGAGCGGACGCTGGGCGCGATCAATCGTTTGAAGGCGGAGCTGAAGATAGACCCAGTAGTAGTCGCTCGAGTTCTGGACGAGGCTGAGACGGCGGAAGCCAAGCGCTTGGGCGCTAGCGATGCTCTACCCTCATCCCAAATCCTCGCGAACTTCACCTTCAGTAGATTTCAAGAGTTGAAAGGGATGGTGAAAGAAAAGCGCCTACGTGCGTTGCTTCGGGAACTCGGTGGGAGGATAGCGATCGTGCTCCAGACAAACCCCGATCCAGATGGCATCGCGAGCGGTGTGGTGCTGAAGCGTTACGCTAAAGCGTTTGGAGTAGATGCCGACATCATTTACGATGGAAGCATAGGGCACCAACAGAATCGCGCCCTCGTTAATTTGCTCGAGTTGAATCTCCTTCGCGCTGAGGAGGTCAAGTTCAATAATTATACTGCATTCGCGCTTGTCGATGTCGCGACCCACGCTAACTGTGCTCTCCCCAAGAACATCTTGCCCACGATTGTGATCGACCACCACCCCGTACCCTCGAGTGAGGTGCGGGCAAGGTATCAGGATATCACAATCGTCGGATCCACATCGACCCTCTTGACAAATTATCTCAGGTACGCTGCGGTCGAAATTGATGGAGCAACTGCAGCCGCGCTTGTGATTGGGATTCTGACTGACACTATGAACTTCACCCGGGGGGCCACATTCACCGATTTCGACGCATTTGAACACCTCATGAAGCTGGCGGACATTGAGTTGCTCGGGAGGCTCCAATCCCCGGCAGTTTCGCCTGAGGCGCTCGATGTACTCGCGCGCGCCATTAAAGGAAGCAAACTCAAGGGAGGATATCTAGTAACGAACGTCGGCGAAGTTAATGATCGGGACACCCTACCCCAAGCCGCGGACTTCCTGCTCAAACGCGAGGGGGTGCAAACGGCGTTGGTCTACGGCATATGGAACAACTCAGTTTGCGTTTCAGCTCGCACTAACGATATAGCAATACATCTCGGGCAGACACTCAAGCATATCTTCGGCGAAATCGGCTCGGCTGGAGGACACGCGCGCATGGCCGGAGCGAGGATTCCCCTTAAGGCCATCAAAGCGAAGAGCAAGCGGGACATTAAGCGCGCGATCGATCGACAGGTGGGGGGAAAGTTCTTCGAGATCGTTGGGGTCACCAAGCCGAGCAAGCGGAAAAGGGCTAGGTCAAGGGGCAAACAGTAAATTTTGATATACACGTATGGTGAGAGGCTCGCATGCGATACCTGCGAGAGGCTCTGCGCGGCGTGCTCACTCCTAAAGAAATTGAGCTTCTCCCCGCAGGCTTCCATCGCGTCGGCCATATCGCGATTATCTCCCTGCCTCAGCAACTCCTGCCTAAACAAGCCGAGATTGCGAGGGCGTTGCTTAGGCTCAGAGGGGTGCGGACTGTCGTGCTCCGGGAAGGCGTGATTTCGGGGCGATACCGTAGGCCGAAGTTGAAGGTCATCGCTGGCGACCCGTCGACGGAAACGATGCACCACGAGAATGGTTGCCTGTTCAAACTCGATGTTGCTCAAGTGATGTTTTCATTGGGCAACGTTTACGAACGTGCACGTTTGCCAAAGCTCGTCCAACCGGGCGAGGTCGTCGCCGATTTGTTTGCGGGGGTGGGTCAATTCAGCATCCCCATCGCGAGACATGCGAGGCCGAGCCAGATTTACGCGATCGAACTGAATCCCGCCGCTTATGGTTACCTGCGCGAGAACATCAGGCTGAACCGGGTCGGGCACATCGTGAAACCATTGCTGGGTGATTGCTCGGCGGTCGCTCCTAGGGGTGTCGCGGATCGGGTGGTGCTTGGCATCCTACACGTGACCCATCGCTATCTCCCGCTGGCGCTTGAGGTGCTCAAGCCTAGCGGGGGCATCATCCACTACCACGAGAGTGTGCCTTCAGGACTGCGGTTCGAGCGGCCAGTCAAATGCGTGTTCGACGCAGCGGTTGGGCGAGAGGTTGAGATTTTGGGCAAGCGCGTCGTCAAGCGTTATGCGCCAGGCGTCGACCATGTTGTCATCGATGTAAGAGTCGGAAAAGCAAGCAGTGGGAATATTCCGTCTTAAAGTTCTGGTGTCCTATTTAGGACATCTAACGTCCTATTTGAGACACTTGCTATTGGGTTTCAGCTAAGCTCTACCTGTCCTATTTAGGACACTCACCGCCCCAAAACTTTTTCACTCGCCGCAGCAAAGTTTGCACGGTAATCGTTTGCAGGGACCAACGAGGAAAGAACTGTTCAAACTGCGCGCGGTGGCGGACTACCTATTTGATCGTGGGGTTGGGCGCGCGCTTTTCCCCGACGGCGTTCAAGTGGTGAAAAGTAGGGGGAGAATTCGTCAAGTTTGGTTGGCCGACGAGCCGTTGTGCTCGATTCGCGCCTCCGATGGATTTATCGTGCTCAATCGAAAAGGGGCCGAACTCGCGCATCGGGCACTCAAGCCACCCCGCCTTCGAGTGGTGGTGAGCGATGATGCTGCACCATTTGTAGCGCAGGGTAAGACAGTGTTCGCAAAGCACGTCGTGGCAGCAGACCCAGAGATAAGGCCGGCCGAGGAGGTGCTCGTCGTGGACTCACGCGACCGTCTGCTAGCGAGCGGTAAAACCTTATTGACGGGCGAGGAGATGATAGCGTTTAAAGTCGGCAAGGCAGTAGAAGTTAGGCGGGGGTTCGGTGGTGAAAATGATAAAGAGATGGGAAAAAGAAGCAAGGAACACGCATGAGTTACCCTTATTAAACAAGCTCATGAAAAATGCTGAGGTTGGTTGAGTGTTTCCCAAACGGATAGACCGGCGGCAGATGGAGCGGGCGATGCGGCAGATGGGAGTTAAGATGGAGGAGCTTGAGGGCGTGCGAGAGGTCGTGATCAAGCTCGCCGACCGGGAGCTCGTGATACCCAACGCTCAGGTGACGCGCACCGATATGGCGGGGCAGCGAAGCTATCAGGTGAGCGGGCAGGAGTTCGAGCGGAAGCCGGAGTTCGAGCCGAGCGAAGCCGACGTCAAGTTGGTGATGGAACAGGCGGGGGTAGAGCGAGAGGCTGCAATGCAAGTGCTCAAGGAAACAAGTGGCGACATCGCTGAGGCAATTTTGAAGCTGAAAGGAAAAGGTTAGGGGACCCACCCAAGTTTCTTGAAGAGGAAGTTCCTGAGCCTGCTGAAAAGCTTCCCGTCTACGATCACCTCTGCTTTGTCTAT
>CAYSRF010000060.1:0-4636 GCA_964433595.1 Hadarchaeota archaeon (SeqCode)
GCTTGATGTCGGCGATGTCCTCGCGTCCAGCCACGTTTCCACAAAATATGGCCATTCCGTTTGGAGGAGGGCGTCGATGGGTTTCAGAATAGGTGCGCAGGAACTGGACGATTCGCTCGAGGGCGCTTATCACGTTCTTTCGGGTCGTCTTCGATTTTATGTTGGCCGCTGTTCCCTGCTCATCCCGGAGCTGTTGGATGACCTTGGTGAGCTCGAAATCTGGAGTAATGTAGACCGAGATGAGTTCAGTGCCTCGGCCTCGCTTGCTGGCTAAGTCATCCAGCATCCGCCTGAATTGGTAACGTGCCTTGCTATCGACAGACATTCGCATCCACATCATAGATTCCAACCGCGACTGTTAATAACATGACGCCAAACTTATTTTGGCGATGAGATGCGCGTGACATTTTGCTTTGGCGGCTCAATCCTAGCGCCGGATGAGCCGGATGTGGGTTGCATTCGAGAGATAGCTAAGACACTTCGTGTGCTCAAGTCGCAGAAGCATGAAATCCTCGTCGTCACAGGTGGAGGAGGGTCTTCGCGCAAATACATCGAGATGGCACGAAAACTGAAGGCTTCAAGCACCCAACGCGACATCATAGGCATAGATCTCACGCGCCTGAACGCCCGCCTGCTGATTGCTGCCCTCGGCGATCTCGCGGAACAGAATCCGATCACGACTTTCGAGGCCGCGATTTGGGCGGCGTTCAGAAACAAAGTGCCGGTTATGGGCGGCACCACACCAGGGCAAACCACTGATGCGGTCGCGGCAATGCTGGCGAGCTCGAGCAAGTCAAAGCTGCTTGTATACTTCACAGATGTGGATGGGGTTTACTCCGCCGACCCAAAGCGGAACCCGAAGGCGAAAAAGTTCGAAACGATGACTGCGCAAGAGCTTCTGAAGTTGGTGGTTAAGGAAAAAGTGGAGCCTGGGATGAGTGTGATTATCGACCCCGTGGGAGCGAAGCTTATCCAGCGATCAGGAATCCGAACGCTTGTGCTGGGGAAGCACGAGATCAAACGCTTACCGGAGATTTTAAGAGGAGCAAAGCATAGTGGCACTACGATTGTGCCCGGATGATAAGATGCCAGAGGATCATCGACATTGCATTGTTTGCGGAAAGGCGATTGAGTCAGATAAATTTTTCTGCTCACCCTCATGCGAGGACATCTTCAAAAAACAACAGAAACGCATGGCACGTACTAGATTAATCATGATGTTGATTTTCATCGCACTTTTCGTGATGATCATAGTTTTATCTTACGGGTAGACCCACCTCATGAAGACGCGATCAGGATGGTTAACGCGGGCTCTTGGATGTCAATGACTTCGACCTTGTGCCCCTCGCTCGCGGTCTCTTTTATAACCCTCACATCTTCGGGCGTGAGTTCGAATTGCTTTCTACCTGCGCGGAGCTTGAGCTTCCCCTTTGCAAGTTGTTTTACTAGTTTCTCTGATTTCGCCTCACGCAGAGCTTGCACGACAAGTTTCGCGTCCGCACGTAGGCGCGGCCCTAACCTTGCTAATTTGGGTTCGACCGCAAGCACGCGCTCGGCCAGCTTCGGCCTTCCGACTTTGATATTAAGCTTGCCCACGCGCATGGTGCCGGCGATGTCGCCCCCCACCTGCTTCAGCTGTTTTGCCATCTCCTTACTAGAGGCATAAATTTCGACCGATGAAATCTCCTTGCTAAGTGCCATCTTGCGCGCAGACTTGAATTGTCGCAGGGCACTCACTATTAAGTTTGCGATCTCGCCGGTTCGTTCGGCTGATTCATTGATAAATTTCTTGTTTACCTCGGGCCAGCTTGAGACGTGAACGCTTGGGTATGGGCGATCTTTGGCAAAATAGGTCTGGTAAACCTGCTCGGAGAAGTGTGGTGTGAATGGAGCAAGCAGTTTGGTGGCGGTTAGTATCACGTGGTAAAGCGTATAGCGCGCAGCGTCAGCGGTGGGATCGTCACCGTAGAGACGATGTTTGACTTCTTCGATGTACATGTCGCAAAACTCGTGCCACACGAAGGTCTGGATCGCACCTAGCGCATGGTTAAATTGAAAGTCCTCAAGCCAGCTCGTGGTTTGCTTAATGAGACGGTTGAGACGGCTAAGGATCCAGAGGTCGACAGCTCTAAACTTGAGCTTCTTCGGGTCGAGTTCAGCAATTTTCGCGTTTAGGTGGGGTCCGGCGAAACGCGCGGCATTCCAGAACTTGCGCATGAACCGGTAGCCGAAGTCGACGTCCTTCCAGCTGAAAGGGATGTCGGAGCCGGTGGAGGCACCTATCGCTGCCCACTGACGAAGGGCATCGGCCCCATACTTGCCCCGCGCCATGGTCGTGTCAACGTAATTGCCGAGAGACTTCGACATCTTTCGACCATCCTCACCGAACACCATGCCGTTAATGAGCACCGTGCGATAGGGCACCTCGCCTAGTAGCGCTAGGTGTCGAACTAGTAGGTAGTAGTCCCATGTGCGGATGATGTCGGTTCCATTGGGCTGGAGGTCCGCTGGGAAAAGGCGGCGGTCGAGTTCTGGCCAACCAGCATGAGCGGCAATCGTTATCGAGCTATCCATCCAAGTGTCGAGCACATCTCGCTCGGGTTCGAAGCTTGTGCTGCCGCACTTCGGGCATCGTCCAGCTGGTGGTTTATCTTTCGCGGGGTTCACGGGCAGCTGTTTTTCCTCGGCGACGATTGGCTCTTTACAACTCGTACAGTACCAAGCTGGAATCGGGGTCGCGAAGATCCGCTGTCTCGAGATCACCCAGTCCCAATCCATCGACTCGATCCAATCGATCAACCTCTGCCGCATATACTCGGGAACCCAACGAACTTGCTTGGCGCCCTCGATTGCCTTGTCCTTCAGGTCTAGCACTCGCATGAACCACTGCGGCTTCGTCAGGATTTCAACTGGAGTCTCGCACCGCCAGCACGCCCCGACGCTTTGAGCCAGCTTCTCCTGCTTCACGAGCAAACCTGCTTTACGGAGGTCATCAATAATTGCGTGCTTGCACTCTTCGAGCGTCAGCCCAGCATATTTGCCAGCTGCCTCGCTCATGTTCCCTCTTTCATCGATGAGTTTTACAACGGGTAGTTTGTGGCGCTTCACCCAGCGCACATCAGTCTTATCGCCGAAGGTACAGACCATCACCACGCCCGTGCCGAACTCAGGGTCGACCTCCTGGTCCTCGATGAGCTCGACGACTTGGCCGAATGGAGGTACCTCGAGCTTTTTTCCAACGTGTTTCCTATAGCGCTTGTCCCCGGGGTAAACCGCCACGACCACGCATGCAGGGAGATACTCGGGTCGGGTGGTGGCTATGGTAAGGTACTCGTCCTCGCCATGGAGCTTGAACTTGATGTAGCTAAGCGTCGCCTCCCGGTCCTCATACTCAACTTCTGCGTCGGCAATCGCTGTTTCGCATCTTGGACACCAGTTGACAGGGTGCTCGCCACGGTAGATCAGACCGCGCTTGTGGAGCTGTACGAATGAAAGCTGGGTTCGCCTGTAGTAGTCTGGATCCATCGTCCGATACTCGGTAGACCAATCGATTGAAAAGCCAAGCGAGTTCATTTCCTCCCGCATGTGGGCGATGTTCTCCTCGGTCAGCTTGACGCAGAGCTCGCGGAATTTTTCAGGCGGAAGATCTCCTTTGCGAATTCCGTAGCGCTTTTCAACTTGGACCTCAGTTGGCAAACCGTGGCAGTCCCAGCCTTGAGGAAATAATGTGTTAAAGCCCCGCATTCGCTTATAGCGGGCGACGATATCGAAGTAGGTCCAGTTTAGGGCGGTGCCCATGTGGAATTCGCCAGAAGGGTATGGGGGAGGAGTATCGATAACGTAGGTTGGCTTTGTTTTATCCTCACGATTGAAGCGGTAGACACTTAGCTCTTCCCATCGGCGCTGCCATTTGGGCTCGATTTCAAGCGGCTCGTAATCTTTTGATACTTTCACGTGAAGTCCTCATCAAAATCTAAGTCGAGCGATATAAAGTGCTTCGGCTATTCCGCTCCAACGAATCGCTCCGGTTTTAGCCGCATAAATACTTCCAAACTCGGTTGTTTTGACGGGTGTTTGATTTTGATTTCCTTGCTAACATCGACGTGAAGACCAGCGTAGCCCGGCACCGTTTTTATACCGGTTGCAGCCTTGATCCGTGCCGCCTCCTTTTCAGGCGGATGCTTCAGGAACAGCATCCCCATATGCATCATCACTGCGAGCTCCGGTTTTACCTGATTTAGAAGCGCGATGAGGTCGTCAGAGGAGAGGTGCCACGGAATTCGTTTCGCCAGTGGTCGCGTTACGTTTGCTATGAGCACGCGGGAGTCCTTGAAGTGCTTCGCCAGTTCCTCGAAATACTGAGTATCGTTGGTGTAGCCTATGATGCCCTCTTGCGAGTGAATTTTTAGCCCAAAAGTCGTGGGGTCGCTATGTTGTGTCGGTGTCGCCTCGAGCTTTATGTCGCCGAGTTCGTAGCTTTCACCAACTCGAAGGCAGACGATTTTCTCCGGCTTTTTCTGATGAAAACGCGAGATCGCTGGGCCAAATTTTCCCACACCTTTGAGCACGCTCTCGCCCCCAATGAGCACGCCTCGTCTGCGGGTCGTGTGCTGAGTCATCGCCTCTATGAGCACTT
>CAYSRF010000061.1:0-4577 GCA_964433595.1 Hadarchaeota archaeon (SeqCode)
CCTCGCGAGATGCACAAGGCGATTTGCTCCGACTGTGGTAAGGAATGTGAGGTTCCCTTCAAACCCACAGAGGGTCGACCGATCTACTGCAGAGAGTGCTTCCAGAAGCACCGATCAGAGAGGGGCCCATCGCGCTATTAGATGGGCAGGTTCTGGAGCTATCCTCGCTGGTTAGCGATAGCTATCTTAATTTTCTCAGAGGAAATCTCGAAATTGGACGCTTCATCCACCGAGATTCACGCAGTTGAGCTCTTTCATTCGAACCCTCGACTAGCCCATAAAAAACAAGGCTGTGGCGTTTTGTCCATTAGTTGCTTAGCGACTTCATCTGTAGAGTAATTACTCAAATTATTCTAAGAGCCTGTCTTCCTAGCGTATATCTCAAACCAATTTGGGATCCTATACCAATCCTCGATGCTCATTATGAGTTGATCAGGTGCCACGATTTTGATTTCAACATCCTCAACTGTTGTAACAAATTCTTTGCTACGTTGCTCTCCCGCCCATTTTTCATGGCCGGTTTTCTCAGAGGTTTCCACCACTGGCCCGATCTGCACCGTGGGCGGTAGGAGTTCCTCCGCATATGGTGTCTGAGGGTCTCTCACGAGGAAGATGTTTGCCGAACCAATATATCTCCACTCTTCTTCAGAAAGGTTTTCGACCCTAACACCATTTTCAAGGCTTTCGTCGGGTATACAAAATGCATTAATTCCTAAGTATCCTTCGTTGACTTCCTCTGAATAGTTTTCCCAGGAGAGTTGAGGACTTCCGTAGATCGGCCACTCTAGGGTAAAAAGGTCAGAACGTTTGAAACCAAAAATTTCTACATCCACATCTACGAAAACATAGACCGTGTAGATTGGGAGAATCCTCAATTTAATGCCGGTCTCAATGCCCGTATTTAGCCATCCTTCAGAGCCATTCCCATCGAAACCTATACCCCGCATGCCCGCGAATACGGCTAGCAGCAATATTATCACGATTGCTAGAACTAGAATGCCCCTATTCATTTCTTTTTACCTCCCTTCTATTTGATCACACTTTTGATACCCCTTTACTCCATGGGGATGGGAAAAGGCCCGTTACATATTTGAACTTCCTCATTTTTAAAGGAGTCTGTTTATATCGCGCGCAGAACGGTCCTGCGGTCCCGTTTTTACTTAACTCAGCGGCGAGCAAAATAAATGGGGAGTAAAGCGAACTAAGTCAAGATTTACTCAGAAGAAATTTAAATAACGTGAATAAGTCCTTAATAGGGCCCGTGGCGCAGATTGGCTAGCGCGTTCGGCTGATAGCCAGTTGGGCAGACACCGGAAGGTCGAGGGTTCGAATCCCTCCGGGCCCACTTTATAAGCTTTATAAATTACTTTCGCTGACCTCTCTCCTCCAAAGTCGCTTAAATACATTTGTTAAAAGAGATTAGCGAAACTTGTGAGGGTGGAAAAATGGATAGGATGCTTAAGGAAAAAATTGTCAGCAATTATTTAAGGGGACTCTCTTTGAACAGGTTAGTCCTAAAATACAATATTCCAAAATCCACGCTTTATTACAATCTTAACAAATTTGGCATTATAAGAAAGGTCCGAAAAGTACGGACACTCAAAAATTTTGGTGAATTCCACATAGGAATATTTATCGGTTTGTGGGCTGGAGATGGAAGTAGGTATAAAGACAATAACGGTACATATAGGCTAAAAATTCATTTTGACAAAGAAAACCTAGAGCAAATTAAGTTCGTGAAAAATATCATGGATTTTCTCTTTGGGAAAATGGGTTTTATAAGTAAAGATGGGAAAAGAAGTGTTTCGTTAAAATTTTCTTCAAAATTTGTATACGATTTTCCGCAGCGATATTTACTGTTTAATGAAGGGGCGCCTCATGCAAAAAGTAGATCTATTCAATTGGAAACACTTAAACACTCTAGCGAATTTTTGATGGGTTTCCTCATAGGATTGGCGTTAAGCGATGGGCATTTCGGTAGCACTTATGTGTATTCGACGGTTTCTGAGGGTTTGGCCAAACAGGTTTTACAAATAATGAAAAAGCTCGGGTTTAATCCAACACTTGGATGTCAAAAGAGAATAAACAAGAACTGGAAACCGATATACAGACTAAAGTTAACTAGAGCTGAAACTATAAAATTTTTAGGGAGTATTACAAAGTGTGGCATTCGAATCCCCGCGGGCCCACCATCCAAGGTGGCATAGCTATGTTACTCAATGCAAAGCACCAACAGCTCAAGTCCATCATCCGAGGTTGCGAGAGCGCGGTCATTGCTTTTTCAGGCGGGGTCGATTCTTCGCTCGTCTGCGCGGTTGCCCATGAAGTATTGGGCGAGCAAGCCGTCGCGGTTACTGCTATCTCTCAGACATACCCACCCGAGGAGATTGAATGGGCTAAAAAAGCTGCCAAGCATATCGGCATCAAGCACATGACCATTATCACGAATGAACTCGAGGACCCGAATTTCGCCGCAAATCCGCCAGAACGGTGTTACTACTGTAAAAGTGAGTTGCTTCGAAAATTGGATGGAGTCCGCAAGGAGTTGGGATTTGAGAAAATTTTTGATGGAACAAATTTCGATGATTTCTCCGACTACAGGCCGGGCATCCGCGCCCTCCGCGAGTTTGGGGTTCGGAGCCCGCTTGCGGAAGCTGGTCTGACGAAGGGGGAGGTTCGGGAGCTGGCGACCGAGTACGGTTTGCCAAATGCGGATAAACCGGCCAATCCATGCCTCGCTTCTAGGATCCCCTTCGGTCAAGAAATAAAGCCCGAAAAGCTCGAGCGGATAGCAAGGGGTGAACAATTTCTGTGCTCGCTGGGCTTCCGAATCGTGCGTGTTCGAGATCACGGAACGCTGGCAAGAGTTGAGGTTGGCGAGGAGGAACTATCTCGCGCGCAGAAACTGGAGGCTGAGATTGTGAAAACCCTTCGTGGGTTCGGCTACGCCTTCGTCGTCCTCGATTCCCAAGGTTATCGCGCGGGCGGCGCAAACCTTCTTTAAAGCTAAATGTGAGCTATCAAAGGAGAGTGAAAAGTTGAAAGTTGAGGATACTCAAATTACAGCCGCGATCGTCAAACGTTTTATGCAAGATTTTTTAGACCTCACCGAGCTCGATGTGGCCGTGGTCGGGGCCGGGCCCTCTGGTTTAACTGCGGCCCGTTATCTAGCTAAAGCTGGCGTGAAAATTGCAGTGTTTGAGCGAAATCTTCACGTGGGAGGAGGCCTCTGGGGCGGCGGCATTCTCTTTCCGCGCATAGTGGTTCAAGAATCGGCTAAGAGCATCTTTGAGGAGATTGGCATCGAGCTGGAGCCTGCGAATGGTGGCTGTTACACGGTCGATTCGGTCGAAGCTGTGTCGAAGTGCACCGCGAGCGCGATCGATGCTGGTGCCTGCATACTAGTTGGATTCAACGTTGAGGATGTTCTAATCCGCGAGGAGGACCGTGTATCCGGAGTCGTTATTAACTGGGGGGCCGTCGAGTTGGCCAAGCTACATGTCGATCCAGTGGGAGTTCAGGCAAAAGTGGTCATAGATGCCACGGGACATGATGCGTCTATCGCGCGGGTCGTACAAAGGAAAGTACCAAGTTCAAAGTTCCCGACCAAGACCGGTGGTGTGGTCGGCGAGAAACCCTTGTGGGCCGAGGCCGGGGAGAGGGAGATCGTACGTAACACGCGGGAGATATATCCCGGCTTGATCGTCACGGGCATGGCGGTGAATACGGTCTTTGGCTTGCCGCGCATGGGTCCGGTATTTGGAGGGATGCTTCTCTCGGGCAAAAAAGCAGCAGAGGTCGCGCTAAAGGTGCTTCGCAAGCCCGAATGACTATTTTTTTAAACTCTTACATTTCGCAAGGAACGTTTGAAAATCCTCTTTAAAAGTGCGGACTTCCATCGCTTGCTCGAGGTTTGCTTGGATTAGTCCATCAATTTGAAGCTTGCTCATGATTTCGTTGAGCTCATTCGCGCTGGCTCTCGTGCGCGGATGTTTAGGTAGCGCAGTGCAACCGCCCGCGTGGCGCTCTTGCCAAATCCCGAGCTTTTTCGAGGTTTTTTCGATTTCCAGCTTATCGAACCCAAGTAAAGGTCTCAGGATCGGAATTTTTATACCATGTGAGGTTGCCACGAGATTGCTCAATGTTTGCGACGCTTTTTGTCCCAACGATTCGCCAGTCACTATGCCTCCAGCCTCCTCTCGTTTGCAAACGAGTTCGGCGGCCTTGAACATGCTTTTTCTGCAGATCAAGCATGTGTATTCCCGGCGGTCCAGTTTTTTGACAATTGCCTTCAAAACCCCACCCCAAGGGTAGAGGACGATTTTCTCAAATTTTGCCACTTTTTTGAGTTTTTTCAGCGTATTTATCGTGAGCCCAAACATCTCCTCGCTTGTGTATGGGTAAATGCAGAAATGAAGTGGCACGACATCGAACTTTTTTGCTGCAAGGGCGCACGCGACAGGGGAGTCGATCCCTCCCGAAACCAAGCAAACGACTCGCTCTTTCACCTAAACCACAGATGTTTTATCAATGTTTCAATAAAAAGAAGGATGTGCCGGGGTGGCCCAACCTGGAAA
>CAYSRF010000062.1:0-4559 GCA_964433595.1 Hadarchaeota archaeon (SeqCode)
CGACATCGCGGTCAGCTTGGTGAGCGCCGCGGTGATGCTCTTCGAGAAGGCTGTGACGGGATCCGGAGTCTACGGGCTGCTGGGGATAGGTGGCGGCAAGGGCGAGGTCGTGGAGGTCACGGTTGGCACGAGCTCAAAAGCAGTAGGGAAGTTCATCAAGGAAATAAACATATCAAAAGGCTGCACGTTCGCGATGATAACCCGGGGTGACGAGTTCATTTCTCCACGGGGTGACACCCAGATCCAGGCGGGGGACCTCGTCACGGTTGTGGGTAAACCTGACGCTGTTTTGAAGGTTACCCGCTATCTGCGCGGTGAATAGGATTTTGAGGCGTGCAGCTCGACGATATCTTTGTCTTGGAGTGTATACTCCTGAGGCACCCGTTGTCCTGGGAAGCGCGTCGACCCCCACACTCGAGCAAATTCCAGCTCGCGCGCGAAATCCTTGTGTACCGCGCGCGCCACATCGAACACCGTTGAGCCTCTCGGCAGCACCAGCGGACGCTTTGCTGGTTCCTCGTCGGGGCGCTTGGTGTAAACACGGATGAGGTCGAGATTCTCGAAAATCGCTCGCTTCAGTTCTTCCCCAGCTTTTTGAGCGGTGATTATCAGAAAGCGGTCCCCGAACTCGCGTTCTAGTAGCCAGAGTTTTTTCCTAGCATTGGAGGAGTCGCATTTTGTGAGGAGGATAAAGGCGCGGCGATAGACCGAGGATTCGTCGAGCGATTCTTCGAGCTCCTCAGCCGTCACCGGTTCGTCGATGGTCACTAGCGCGTTGTGGATGCGGTGCCCTTGCAGGATGCGTTTGAGCTCCGCTTCGCCGCCCTTGAACATGCCCGCCCCCCGAACTTCAATCCCTCCCGTGACCCTGCGCTGGATGCTAAGCTTGGGAGGCCGCTGGTTGAGCCTGATGCCGGTCGCTTCGAGCTCGTTGATCAAAATTCGAACCTGCTCGACCAGCTCCGTCAAAGCATCGACCACTAAAGCGATGGCGTCCGCATTTCGGGCTACGCTGAGCGACTGTGCTCCAAGCCCCTTGCCGAGACTCGAGCCTTCGATTACCGCAGGGACCTCAACGAGTTGTATTTGAACATCCTCAAATTGCATCATTCCCGGCACCGGGCGCCGGGTGGTAAATGGGTAAATATCGATTTTTGGCCGGGCGGCCGTGAGTTGATGGAGCAGCGTCGACTTCCCAGAGTTCGGTACCCCCACAAGCGCGACCTGAGCGGCGCCTTCCTTCTTGACGGCGAAACTCGGCCCACTCCTCCCGACCCGGCGCGCCTGTTTCACCCGCAGCTCTTGACGAAGCTTGGCTAGGCGCCGCTTGAGCACCTTCAGGAGCTTCTCAGTCCCTTTGTGCTTTGGGGCGAGGCGGATGAGCTCCTCGGTTGCTAGGATCCTCTCATTTATGGTTCGTGCTTGCAGGTAGCGCGCCTCAGCCTTGAAGTACTCGGGTGGTAGATTCGCCGGCATCTCGACGCCAAATATTATTGGGGTGGGCCAACAATATGAATATCAAGGGGAAGTCTGCAACAAAAGCCAAACCTGCGCTCAAGAGCGACCGGGAGCCCTTCAGAAACCAAGAGAACTTAGGAAGGGGTTGGGTGACACCTCCCACTGAACTATAGTTCCAAATTGGAGATAGCTCCATTTTTAAAAAAATCCTTAAATAGATGGGCGCTTTAGCTAAAGAACGGCGGGGATGGAAGCCCTCAGAGGAGGCTGAACCGGAGCTTAAGGGCAACGGGGAGCCGTGTAAAAACCCGGGCGAAAAACTGGGGGAGGACACGGATAAGCCTTGTGGAAGAACAAGGCAAGGCAACGACTGGGGGAGAAAGATCCTGACACGAAAAGGCGACGAGCAAGCGAAGTGGTCGAGATTCGCAAACTCGTTGAAAGAGTAGTGGAAGGGTCGAAATCCTCGCCATTCATTTTTAAGGATTAAAAAGATAACGCGAAAACTTTAAAACCTTTTTCAGCCCGAGCGAGCGAAAAAGTTCGGGAGCCTTGCTCAGGAGAGCTTTGAGAAGTTTGTTGTGGTGGTCGAAGTCAAAATTTTTTAGCGCTAACATTTGCATGTCCTCTCTCTTTAGAAGTTCGAATATTGAATTTAGATCCTCATCAGTCATTCGTTCAAAAACTCTGCGTGCGCGAATTCCCAGCTCGAACTCGCGACCAAATCTCTTCATCACAGCGTGTTCATACGCATGCAGTTTTTTGGCTGTGGGCTCGCCCTCAAGGGCTTCCGCCGCGACTTCTGCCGCAAGCTGGGCGCACGAGAGTCCAATGTAGATGCCACCAGCCGTGAGGGGCTTGACATGACCAGCAGCATCGCCCACTAGCATCACGCGGTCGGTGTAGATCTTCCTAGTCAGCGATTTAGGGATAAGTCCAGCGCAGAGGTTAAGGATTTTACTGGATTGAATCTTGGTGGATGCTATTGGATGAGTCCTTATAAAAGAGAGGAGCTTTCCGACGGCATCGCCTTGGAAGGTGCCGAGTCCCACGCGGCAGAGGTCGCTAGCTGGGGTCAGCCAGGCGAAGAAGCCCGGCGCGAACGAACTGCCGAAGTAAATCTCGGTGGTGTCGGCCCGAACTTTCGCAAAGGTCTCGATCTGAGCACCTTTGAGGTAGCGTGCAGCTTTCAGCAGGCCCGCCTCCCGCGCGACGATTGAAGCCGGGCCATCCGCGCCAATCACCAAACGCGCCTCGATCTCGGTTTCGCGCCCTCCTTTAAGCTTCACCACCGGCTCGCGCCCGAGTTTGACCCCTACGCACCTCGTCCTCAGGAGCAGAGTGGCTCCCGCCTTCACAGCTTTTTTAGCCAGCTCCCGGTCGAAGGCAGCGCGGTCGATCACGAATGCTTCCACCTTGCTACGAGTTATCTCGATAGGCTCGTTAGATGGGGGATAGAAAACGGCACGGCGAAGCTTCCCGAGCACCCATTTTCCCGGCTTGATTTTCAGCTCCCGGAGACCACCGGTCCCCACTATACCAGCGCAGCAGGCGGGATTTCCGACCTCAGCATGTTCCTCTACAATTACAACTTCAAAACCACGTTCGGCAAGTGCCTCACCGACGAAACATCCCGCAGGACCGCCACCAACCACAGCAACATCTACTCGCAATCCAGCACCTTACAACTTTGTGAACTATCACTTCATAAATGACGAGGCTTCCTGGGAGTGTACCGCTTTAGATTAACTGTTGATAAGACTTGCTCATCGTTCCCCGCCGATAGGGTTAAATAGATTGAGAGCCACCGACCACTTGTTAGGGTGATTGCCTGAAATCCTTAAAACGGTGGTTCGGGGGAAGATCCAAGGCAAAGCCCGAGACGGTAGATGAAATACCGATAATGGAAATCGAGGAAAAGGCTGTTAGCAGCCCGAGGGGCATCAGCGAGCTCGAGCCCATCTACGTCAAGAGCATGGAGCTTCACAGCCTCGTCGACGTCCAAGAGGTCGCGGATGAAATTCGAGCCGGAAACATCATGATCCTCGACATCACCACGCTTATGAACCAAGACCCTGTCGAGCTCAAGCGGGCGATCGACCAGCTAAAAGGGATTTGCCAAGCTATCGGTGGGGACGTGGGGCGCCTGACGGAATCAAAGGTGTTAGCTACCCCAAGGTTCATCAACATCCAGTTCAAAAGATCCGTCGCATAAATTTTGGTGAATTCATGCGGAAGAGGGAGTTTTTGCTCCCTATCGAGCGTTGTCCCATATGTGGGGGTAGGAACACTTTTCGCGTCAAGGGCAGGATCGACCGCATCCCATATTTCGGCGAGATGATGGAGACCTCTGCAAGCTGCACCAGCTGCAAGTTCAGGCACACGGATGTCATGTGCTTGGGCGAGAGGCCCCCACTGCGCTACGAGTTTCAGATCACATCCGAGGAAGACTTCAAGGTTAGAGTCGTGAAGTCGAGCACGGGAACGATCAAGCTTCCAGAGCTTGGAGTAACCATAGAGCCAGGGCCGGCGAGCGAGGGCTACGTGTCGAACGTCGAGGGAGTGCTCAATCGTGTAGAGGAAATCATAAAGCTGGCGATTGAAAAAATTGATGCTACCAAACGCCGACGAGGTCAGGCGAAGCTGAAAAAGCTCGATGAGGTGCGCGCCGGGAAGCGGAAGGCTAGGCTAATTCTCATGGACCCATTTGGGCACAGCGCAATTGTGGACGGGCGGGCCAAGAAACGCGAATTGACCAAGCAGGAGTTGACATCGCTCAGGGGAGGGCCGCCACGCTAGTGCAGCCTGATGGTCTCTAGGTTCCGAGGCGCCTTTGTTTCGATCTTGAAAAGTTTGTGCAACGCGCTCGCCAAATCGATACACTTGTTTTCATCGCCGTGGACGCATATGACGCGCTGCGGTTTGGGTGAGGCCCTTCGCACGTAGTTGAGCAGCTGGGCCCGATCTGAGTGCCCGCTGAACCCCTCGACCGTTCGGATTTCCATGTTTACCTTTACCTCCGCTACCCTCCCCTTCTCGCCGCGTAGGGGAACCTCGCGCCATCCCTTCTGGATGCGTCGCCCGAGGGAGCCCTCACACTG
>CAYSRF010000063.1:0-4424 GCA_964433595.1 Hadarchaeota archaeon (SeqCode)
ATGGCTTAGCCGAACCCCAATAGCAGTGACCTCCGGCAGAATCAACCGGAGTTAAGGCAATCACAAAGCCTTGAAATTGGCTTGGGTACCGAACCTATCTCGGACCCGAGCTTCTCCAGTAGCCTGGCTTGTTCGGATCCACATTTTTAAATCCACACCAAGAATACGATCTCTCATCACGAGACTATGCGCGCTAGTCCCTTGTTCCGATCGACGCCGTTCACACTGCGGTGTGGACCGTATTAAATTGTGATGCTATTCCTACTTAAAACTTACTCAGGCCATTTTCAATACTTAAGGCGAAAGTTTTACTCCGAACGCGTGTTTTTGACTATCGAAAGGACTAAAAACCTCGGGCGTAAGTTAATGGCGAGGTGACCCAGATGAGGAGACTGTCTGAGATCTATGGCATACGCATCTACAGCGATCGAGCGCACTTTGTTGGAACAATTAAAGATGCGATAATCGATGATAAGGAGGGCACGGTGGTGGGATTCGTCTTCGGATATAAGGAAGGGAAAACGATTTCTATCCCCTACAATGGCATCATGGCGATCGGCGACATCGTGCTCGTCTACAGCAAGAAGGCCGAGCAAGCGAGCGCGTAGACATGATAGTTGAATTTGGCGGAAAAAAGCCCCGCATCCACAAAACTGCTTTCGTCCACCCCACCGCCACGGTCATCGGTGATGTAACTTTAGGGGAGCACTCAAGTGTGTGGCCGGGAGCGGTTGTGCGGGCGGATTTTGGACGCATCAGAATCGGCCGATATACGTGCATCCAAGACAACGCCGTCGTGCACCTGGCCGATCTCTACGAGAGGAAGAAGACGAGATATCTACCCGTCAAGATTGGCAACTACGTCATCGTCGGGCACAACGCGCTGTTGCACGGGTGTATCGTCGAGGATAACTGCATTGTAGGTGCTGGATCGATTGTCTTCAATGGGGCTAGGGTTAGGAAGGGCTCACTCGTGGGGCTTGGCGCGGTCGTGATTCACGATGTGAAGGTGCCGCCGCGCACGATCATGGTTGGGATTCCTGCTAGGCCGCTCCGCGTGCTCACCGACGATGAATTCAAGCGTATTCGTATACAGGCGGAAAATTACGCCAAACTCGCGAAAAAATATCGCCGCTGAGCTTTTTCAGTACATTCGTTTAAACTTCAGAATACTTTACAAAGCTTATGTCAAAATGTCATCGCTGGTTCGACGCTAAAGGGGGATTAGCGTAGTCTCAAGCCGATCGTAAGTAGGGTATTCCTCTACCAGCACAAATTTCAATCCGGGTTCAAGCCTCGCAAGTTTTTCCGCGACATGCTAGTGTAGCTCAATCCGGTGCTTCTGTTGGTCGACGATAATGAGTTCGGCTGGGATCCCATAGCGAGCAATCAAAAGCCTACGGGTAGGGGCCAGCTTTCTCAGCGGCACCCCCCGGATTACTCCTTTGATGAGCAAGCCCTCCCCAGTGAGGGGGGGAATTTGCCGGTGTTTGGGTTATCTTGCGGGGATTACCTACGTCTGGCATTGGTGCACCACAAGATAACCAAGAGTTTTCTTCTAAGCATAAAAGTTTAGAACTTAAGCTTTTTATGCGGTGGCGCGGAATTAGCTCGAGACTGATTTGATGGGCAAGGTGAAAACACAAATTCAAAATATCGTGCTTTCGGTAACTTACGGGGGTGTCGAATTCGACCTCGAGAAACTGGCTAAATCGCTGGACGGAGCACGCTATGACCCAGAAGTTTTCCCAGGGATAGCCTATAAGTCAGGGGATCCACCTGCATCCTTCCTGATATTCGCGTCTGGCAAGATGAACTGCGTTGGCGCCAAGAGTATGTACGATGCGAAGCTTGCGATAAAGAAGCTGACAAAAAAACTCCGAAAAACTGGCATCAAGGTGAAATCCGAGCCGACGGTCAAAGTTCAAAACATCGTCGCATCCTTCGATTTTGAGCGCGAGTTTGACCTTGAGCGGATCGCACGAACTTTCGAAAACACAGAGTATGAGCCAGAGGTATTCCCCGGGCTTGTATTTAGGCTTGACGAACCCAAAGTCGTGGTGCTCCTTTTCGTATCTGGCAAAGGCGTCTGCGCTGGCGCGAAGAGCATGAATGATATTAAAACGGCAGCTACAAAAATAACTAAACTTCTTAAGCGGCGATGATGGCGGAAATAGCCAGCACCTTTCGAAATTTTTTAACTTACGTCACCTATAAGACTATTCGATGCTATGGCGAGGACCATCATCGTACGCTATGGTGAGATAGCGCTGAAGAGCGAGCCTGTACGCAGGCGGTTCGAACGGCAGTTAATTGAGAACATTAAATTGTCCCTTAAAGGTTTAGATTACGAGCTCCGAAGAGAACGGGGCAGGATATTTATCGATACCCGCAGACCAAGCGTCGCGACAGGGCGCCTAGCCAAGATTCCAGGTATAGCCTCCGTTAGTCCATCGCTTAAGACAAACGCGACCCTCGGTTCAATCACCTCAGTGGTAGTGGGAGAAGCGAAGAAGATCCTCTCTCCAGGGATGACCTTCGCCATTCGGACCTCAAGGGTTGGGGAACACCCGTTCTCTAGCAGGGATGTAAATGTGAGTGCTGGTTCCGCGGTCCTAGCTGAAGTGAAGGGCGTCCGCGTGAACCTCTCGACCCCCAAACGTAGGATACTCGTCGAGGTTCGTGGGATGAATGCCTATGTGTTCACGAAAACCGTAGATGGGGCCGGTGGACTACCTGTAGGTACCCAAGGCAGCGCCACCGCACTTTTTTCGGGGAGCTTGAACAGCTTCGTTTCCTCCTATTTCACGATGAAGCGCGGCTGCATGCTCCACCCAATATTTTTTGACCCTAAACCTCGCACCGATGGACGAACACGAAAACTTGCAGTCGACGCGGCAAGAAGGCTTGCGGATTTTTACCCGAAGCTCGAGTTGCGGGTCTTTCCTTATGGTAAAATACTCCGCACAATAACCGAAGGAACAGCAAGGGGCCTGGCGAATTTGCTCTGCAAGCGAGCAATGGTTCGGGCGGCCGGGGTTATCGCCGGACAAGTGGGGGGAGCGGCGATCGTAGGAGATGAAGACCTGAAACAAATTGCTGAAGGAGGGCTGGAAAACCTCCGCATAATCGACGATGCCTGTGAGTTGCCGATCCTTAGACCCCTTGCAGGGATAGTCAAAGACGATATCAAAAAAATCGCCTGCCAAGCAGGAATTTTTGACCAATCCGCGCATGCGACAAATCTATTATGTCCTCCATCATCCCATCCCACCACCCTGAAGCTCGAGGAGGTGCGTGAAATCGAGAAGGGTCTGAACATCAATGCCCTCATAGAGTCAGCACTCCTCAGGGTTAAAATTATCAAACTGAGGCGAAGCGCTTGAACATAATCGTCCGACCCACAGCGGGGCTCTCCGGGGAACTCGAGCCGCAGCCGTCTAAACTGCACACCCAATTCGCCAGCGCGTTGGCTTTGCTCGCGGAGGGTAAGAGCGTGATCGAGCATCCGCTCCGCGTGAAGGATTCCTATGTGATGCTCCAAGCCGCTGAGGCAATGGGTGCTACGGTGAAGCGGACTCAAGACCGTTGGTCCATCTGGGGGGTCGACGGTAACCTGAAACCCGCCCAAAATGTTATCGACGCGAAGAACTCGGGAACCGCGCTAAGTCTGCTTACATCGATTGCAGCCCTAGCGCCCGTGATAACCGTGCTTAATGGCGACATCCAACTACGGTCCCGCTCGATGCCCGTGCTGCTGAGATCACTTCACCGCCTGGGCGCAGATGTCCATTCGACGAAACAAGATAATAGCCCCCCCTTCGTCATTTTCGGCGGGAAACTCAAGGGTGGGATAGTGCAACTCGGCGAGGTGAGTGCGCGCTACCTGCCTGCCCTCCTCCTGCCCTGCCCATACGCAGAAAAACGGGTAGAACTCTCCTTCAAACAAAGTCAGAAAAATCCCCAGCTTGAGCTCATCCTCGAACTTGCAAAGGGTGCCGGTGTGGAGGTTAGCCCAAGGGGGAAGAAGCTTCTGATACCGAATCGATCCTACAATGCGTTCAGCTTTAGAGTGCCACAGGAACTCGCAGCGGCGGCGGCCTTCATCGTTGCTGCTACCATGACGGATTCTAAACTCAAACTTCGCGGCGTGAAAAGCGTGACCGGTCGAGACGTTGCATTTTTAGACGTCTTAAGAATGGCGGGTTTGAGGGTGCAAACATCCAAAAAAAGTTTCGCCGTGGAAGGCAAACAAAAACCCGGCGCCGCCAAACTGAACCTTTCCCGTGTGCCGGAACTTCTGCCGATGATCGCTGTGCTCGCATGTAAGGCCAAGGGTAAAACGCTGCTTTGGAATGCTGGTGAGGCAAGAACCATGAAATCAGATCGTGTTTCAGCCATATCCCGAGAACTGCGTCGGATGG
>CAYSRF010000064.1:0-4399 GCA_964433595.1 Hadarchaeota archaeon (SeqCode)
GGGTGTAAGCTCCATATCCCCCGCGATACCCGCCTAGGGCTCGGAGGTGGACATAACCGATGCCTCGAATGGGCAGGGTCCGCTGCAGGCTCTCCTTCACGAACTCCGACCACTTCGAGGTCGGGAACCGTCGGACATCGATGACGAGTTCGATGCCGAAGCGCTTTAGGAGTTCAACGAAGTCGTCGAACTTTCGGTTTCCATAACCGATTGTGAATATCTTCGGCATGCTCGCCCCCTACCGACTCAGTTTCTAGGATGACATAGCTATACCGGCTAGCCGAAGAGCTACCCCAAAAGAGGTGGCTACTCTTTTTGACGCTGTTGGTAAATGGGATAAAGGGCGAACCGGGCACGAAAGTAGAAACCGAATGCAAAACCTGCAATGAACGTGATTGTTGGTACAGAAAGAGTTAGCTCTTGTCTTCATAGGTGCGAAGTTTGGGTCGGCGTTCGGTGGTCTCGCCCACTAGGCTGCCTGTTACCACCTCGTCGACGCTGTGGACAACGCCACCCCATTCCTCGATCGCCGAGCGCATCGTGCCATAATCCAGCTGGCCCTCGATGGTTACCTTGAGGGTCTCGGTGTCCTTGTCGATCTCGATGAGCGTCACGTTCACCCCGTCGACGCCCGGCATCGAGCTGAGCTTCGTCGCGAACTCCGGCAGTGTGGGGCTGTGCGGCTTGAGCACGTCGAGTACTAGCCTGCGAAGCTTTCGGGCACGGCCCTTTCTAGCCATTCGATCCTCACCTCAAACTGAACCTCTATTGGCTTAAGAATTTTCATGGATGCCGAGGGACAGCCAACCATGCCTTTTATATGTTACGAAAAGCTTATATGTAGATAGATGAACCCTTTTTAAAATTTTGGGGGATCATATGCGCAAGTTAGGCAAGGTCATCCACCTCACCAATCGCGGGCTTGTGCTGTGCGCCGAGCAGGTGCCGGGCCTCGGCGGAGCCGTATACGATGGGGCAGGCGAGCGCGTGGGAAGCGTGCTTGACCTGTTCGGGCCCGTCGCGGCGCCCTACGCCGTGATAAAACCTGCCCGAGGGCTCACTCAAGCTGGACTTGGGGAGCTCATCGGTAAGGATCTATATATGGGGGAGCAGTATGGAAAAACCCGAAAAGCAAAAAAAGTGCCCTGAGTGCGGGAGCACAAAACTCGTACGTGTCTACGAGCGCGCCGAGCTAGTGTGCGCTGGGTGCGGCTTCATCATCCACGACAAGATAATGGACATGGGGCCAGAGTGGAGGGCATTCGACCAAGAGCAGCGGGATCGCCGGGGGCGAGTTGGAGCACCTATGACGTTTACTATTCACGATAAAGGATTGTCAACGATGATTGACTGGCGGGATCGCGACTCTCACGGCAAGGACCTCACCCCCAAGCGTCGAGCTCAGATTTACCGCCTTCGAAAGTGGCAGCGGCGAATTCGCGTTTCTGATGCCACTGAGCGCAATTTAGCCTTCGCCCTCTCGGAAGTTGACCGTATGTCCTCACACTTGGGGCTACCCCGAAATGTTCGTGAAACGGCTGCGGTGATCTACCGGAGGGCTGTTGAGGAAAGGCTGATTCGGGGACGGTCAATTGAAGGGGTTGCCGCAGCGGCCCTTTACGCGGCCTGCCGAGAGTGCAAAGTTCCCCGGACGCTCGACGAGATTGCTGATGTTTCGCGGGTTAGCAAGAAGGAGATTGGGCGGAGTTATCGGTTCATCTCACGCGAGCTGCTCATCCACTTGCGCCCGACGAGTCCAATCGACTACATCCCACGCTTCGGGAGTGAGCTTGAGCTGAGTGGGGAGGCGCAGTCGAAAGCGATCGAGCTACTCAAGGAGGCCTCGAAGAAGGGGCTGACCTCTGGGCGGGGCCCGACAGGGGTTGCGGCTGCGGCTATTTACATCGCAAGCGTGCTCTGCAGCGAGCGGCGGACGCAGCGGGATGTGGCGGATGTGGCGCGGGTTACAGAAGTCACCGTGAGAAACAGGTATAAGGAGTTATGCGAGAAACTTGGACTAGATGTTGAGTTGTAAACCCATCCCAAGTTTCCCCTTTTTAAATAACCTTCGCCCAAAGACTTGACGGGTATGTGGCACCTGAAAAGGAAAACGCTCATATCGATTTGAGCACGCTGGGGCAAATGAAAACCGCTGTAGGCAAAAATGTAGTCATGGAAGTTAGAGAAAGAAAAATTGAGTTATTTACCCAATCTCCTGAGCCCTATCATGGCAGCGGTTCTAAAAGAATAGTACTCAATCGATTCATCGAACTTGATGACTTATTTTTCGAAGGACTCGGTTTATGGGTTGGTGAAGGCGGGAAAAATAAGGGCCTATATTTTGGAAATTCTAGCCTCGAACTCCTTTTACATTTCTTGAGATATGTAGAGAGGAAACTTGGAATCTGCAGGCGAAATTTCAAAGTCACTTTAAATGTTCCCACAACAAATGATGGTTGGACATCAAAGAAGAAATGGTCGGATCCATTGCAAATCCCCGCCAAAAATTTCACGCGGATATGCATAGATCCAAGAATTTCGCGAGAGTACGCGCAAATTTACTTTAATAGCATCGTTTTGGTTGAACTGATGAAAACTTTACAAAAGAAGTTAGAACCAGAGATTTTGTCAACCAAGGAATTCGCTGTTCCTTTTCTCAGAGGAATGTTTGCTGCTGAGGGACAGGTAGCATTGAGGAAACATGGGGCATTGCATGCGACTTTCTCCACAGCAGATCCAGAACTTCTTTCCCTTCTCAAAGAATCCCTTGGGCTAATCGGTATAAGCTCCGGCAAATACATGCCTCAAAGCAGAAAGTTCCCAATTTACGGCTACAAAAACCTCAAGCGTTTCAAGGGGCTCGGCATCCACACCCTGCACCCCGAGAAACGCACGAAGTTCGAGCTGGGATTCTCGAACTACAAACGCATAAACATCTTGCGTGGCGATGAAGCCCGAGCGCTCATTCTGCAACAGCTCGCCTCAGGCCCAAAAACCTACGACGAGCTAGCCGCAGCGCTTGGCAAGGCTCGCACGACAATCCAAGCTTGGCATATCCCAATCCTCGAACGCGAAGGTAAGGTGAAGCGCGCTGGGAAGTGCGATCGGGCTTGGCTCTGGGCCCTTGCGGAAAGCAAAAGTAGCGTTGGCCCGAATATTAATCGAGCCCCATGCGCGGAACCTACGTGCTCCTCGCTCATGTCCCCTACGATATCGTGCTGAGCGTGGGCGAGCTCGGCAATCGCTCATTTAAGGCTGGCTACTATGCTTACGTCGGCTCAGCGTTGGGTGGGCTCGAAAAACGAGTCGAGCGCCACATGCGCGAGGAGAAGAAAATTCGCTGGCACATCGATTACCTGCTCGCTCGTGCGCCTGCGGTGGATGTCGTCGTCGCGCAAAGCGAGGAGCGAAAAGAGTGTGCGGTCGCTGCTGAACTTGCGAAACACCTCTCAAGCATCCAAGGTTTTGGCTCGAGCGATTGTAAGTGTGAAAGTCACCTTTTTTACAATCCAAATTTTCATGAGCTACTCAGGCAGGTTTTGTTAGGTTTTAAAGCTTGTGGGCTCAAGCCGAAGAAAAGTGTTAGTTATGGCTAAACAATGGCGTGGGCGAAAACAGGAGCATTATTACCGCATGGCGAAACGGGTCGGGTACAGGGCACGTTCATCATTTAAGCTTGAACAGCTCAATGAACGTTACGAATTGTTTCAACGTGGCGATGTCGTCGTTGACCTAGGCGCTGCTCCTGGTGGATGGCTTCAAGTTGCGCGCGAAGAAGTTGGTGACGAAGGATTTGTGCTGGGTGTCGACCTCCAAAAAATCGTAAAACTCCCTTACGAAAACGTTAAAACCATCGTGGCGGACATCACCGATCCCTCGACACCGGAGCTGATCCGACAAAATCTTCCGCACGCTGCCGATGTAGTGCTCTCCGACACATCACCCAAAATCTCGGGAGTCTGGAGCGTCGACCACGCCCGATCGATCGAACTCGCAAACGCGGCATTCACAATCGCTGGTAAGGTTTTGAACCGAGGAGGAAGGCTGCTAATCAAGGTATTCCAGGGAGAATTCTTCCAAGACTTCGTTCAAAATGTGAGGAAGGAGTTTGATTACTTGAAAATTTCCAAACCACCCGCCTCGCGGAAAGGCAGCGCCGAGGTTTACCTTATCGCAAAGGGATTCAAGCGCCTTTGAAATTTTTAATGATTTCATCAATAGGCGCATCGGTTCGGAAGCTGGTGCCTGAGAAGTGGGTGCGCGAGACGAAGTAACCTTGTTCCCGAAGCTTTCCAATTAGCTCAACAATTTTTGGTGGTGAAACTCCTATGCGCCCCGCGAGTTCGTGCATGTCGTAGAACGCCGGAGGCCCATCGGTTTCCTCGAGGCAGAGATTGAG
>CAYSRF010000065.1:0-4104 GCA_964433595.1 Hadarchaeota archaeon (SeqCode)
ACGGTTTTCCGATGACCCCATATCCCTCAAACGGGGTGAATTTGGTTTTCCCATGAAGTTCTTCTCCCTTGATTTCCCATTTCTTCCTTTGATCCAAGGCTACAAAATCTGCATCGGCCCCCACTTTGATGACCCCCTTAGGCATTCCGGACTTACCGCAAAGGCCGAAGATTTTTGCTGGCATAGTGCACATCGCTTCGACCAATTTGAAAATGGACAGCTTCCTTTTTCGAACTAAAGTGTGAATGAGCGGAAGCGAGGTTTCAACTCCAGCGATGCCTGGTGGGGAGTCCCATATGTTCATTCGACCTTTTTCCTTTTCCTGCAGTGTATGGGGAGCATGATCGCTGGCCAAAATGTCGACTGTCCCATTTCGCAGTGCCATCAAAACCGCGAGCCTATCCGTTGGGGACCGAAGCGGGGGCAAAGTCTGTGCAAACGGTCCGAGCTTGCGTAGGTGATTTGATGAAAAAAGGAGGTGGTGGGGGGTCGCCTCACACGTCACTTTCTCAGCCCTTTTTGCCTTCCCGATTAAATTTATCGATTCACTTGTTGTTACGTGGCAGAGATGCAGATGTACATCGTGGGTCAGGCGTAACAGACGAGCTATCTCCGAGATCTCAGCGAGTTTGGGTCGACACCTGATGAATTCCTTGATGTCCTTCTCCCGAGGCTTAAATTTTTTGAGCACGGCGGGGTCTTCGGCATGAGCTGAAATGGTTAAGCCAAGTCCTAGAAAATGGGGAATCTCCGAATCACCTTGGGATTCGGTATACACTTTAAATGACGCGGCACCAGCCTTTGCAAGTTTAGCCCCTTCCTCCACGTTGCCGGGCAGAGCAGCGTGCAAACCAAAATCCACGTACGACTTGCCTCTTGCTATTTTTATTTTCTCTTTGAATCTTTTCAACGAGTTAGTCGGGGGAACGCAGTTTGGCATGTCGCAAACCGTGGTCACTCCCCCAGCGGCTGCGGCTCTCGACCCGCTGGCGAAGTCCTCCTTCCACGTTAAACCCGGGTCTCTGAAATGAACGTGGGCATCCATGATACCCGGAAGAAGCAACGACCCTCCCAAATCTATTGTTTTATCTGCGGGTGGCAGATGGCCCTTGTGAATCGCAACTATTTTACCCTCATCAATCGCAACGCCTGCCTTAACAAGTAGGCCCCGGTATGGAATTTTGGCATTTTCCAAGCAGAGGTCGACCGCCCCCAACTTCTCCCCCTTCACCCATCTGCTCACCCGATTAATATCTGCGTGGTTTCTGCGAGCTACGAAGCGCAGGGGCTACTTACTATGCTTCTTATCAGTAGGGATGATTGATGGCGAAGTGAACATTACGTTACTTTCATTTCTCAATTGCAGTATGTTTTCTAGAAACTTCAGAGAAATTTTCTTCCAATTTTTTTAATTCAACCTAAATTTTTTCTCCTAATCACGAAGGTGATTACAGATGCGGCAATCATTGGAAAAATCAAAAATTGCATCCCGTTCGCTAGACTACTCCAATCCGCGATTACTCCGACCAAAACTGGAAATGCAGAGAGCCCAAGAGCAGCAGAGCTTCTGGCGATCCCGTTAATCGGCCCGCTGTGTTCTGGAAAAGCATCCGTTCCAAGAGCCAACAGAGTTGGAAAGTTCCCCGAAATTATGAAGCCTATGGCGAAGACACACGCAACCATTAGAAATCCCGAAGTTAGGAAGAATGCCAGAAAGAGGAGAAAGGATATGATCACCGAATTGAAGAAAACCAGATTAGCATAACCCGTCTTTTCACATAGGTAGCTGTAAAAGAATCTACCGGGAATATAAGCCATCAGATAGCCCGCTAGGATCAGCCTTGCCAAATCCTGGGAAAAGAATTGACTCATGTAGTATACCAACCAAATGAAGAAACCTCCTTCAACACCTGTACTAACGACTATAGCCAAAACCATTCCAAACACCACGGGGTGCTTTCCCAAGCTTCGCAAACCTTTCAAAGAGAGGGGTTGTTCATGCTTTGTGCTGGAAGGAAGCCTAGTCTTCCAAAACAAGAGAAAAATGGGAACATAGCAAAGGCCTAGAATGAAAAAAGCTAGTCTCCAGCTTCCAAATCCTAAGATCAAGCTCGCGAACAACGGTCCGGACGCAGCGCCTATCGCCCATACCATTCCATAGCGGTGAAAGATCCATCCTCGCCTCTCACTGTACATATGACTCAAAATTGGTGTGCCCAACGCCGTAACGAATCCGCCTGAAACTCCCCCGATAACGAAAAAAACCAAAAGAAGGAAGAAAAACGGAGAAGAACTCACTAGCAGAAGGGAAAGAGAACTCACCCCTGCCCCCATCAACAAGAACTTCTTAATATCAATTCGCCCTGTCATCATCCCAATTGTTAGTACGGAAACTATGAACCCAATCGCGCTAGCGGGTGCAACCAAGCCCAGGATGCTTTTCGAAACTGGAAAAGTATCTTGAATGTTGAGTAATAAAGCTCCTCTTACCTGCATAACTACGCCCGCCAAACCGACGAAAAGAAATAGCGATAGCAATAGAAGACTTCTATCTCCCATTTTCTTTCCCCCTAAAGGTCTTTAACTCTGGTATATCGGGTATATAACTCTTTTTCGTGTTCAAATTCCCAGCCCGGTAGAAAGATAAATCTAATTTTTCATTTCCAAAGCTCCAGACCTGAAGGTTTAATATGATAGATTTTGAGAATTTAGCGAGGTATAGGATTGAGGCTCAAAGGGCGAGATATTATTTCCCTAGAAGACGTATCAAACCGGGAAATTTCATTTATCTTCAATACCGCCGCTGAATTTGAGCCGATCGCCCGAGGGAAGAAGAAATCTGATGTCCTAGCCGGGAAAGTAATGGCGGCGCTATTCTTCGAACCAAGCACCCGCACGAGACTGAGTTTTGAATCGGCGATGCAACGGCTCGGTGGAAGCGTCATCGGTTTTGCTGAGCCCACGACAAGCTCGATCGCGAAGGGAGAAACGCTCGCTGACACGATAAAGACAGTCGAGAAGTACTCTGACGTGATTGTGATAAGGCACCCAAAAATGGGGGCTGCAAGGCTGGCGGCGGAGGTGGCCGAGATACCCGTGATCAACGCGGGCGATGGGGCAGGGCACCACCCGACTCAGACCCTACTCGACTTGTACACGGTCAGAAAAACTATGGGTAGATTTGAAAACCTAAACATCGGCTTGATCGGCGACCTGAAATACGGGCGTACGGTTCATTCGCTCGCGTATGCCGCCTCGAGGTTCAACAACAAACTGTTCTTGATATCACCGCCGGGACTGGAGATGCCCCGGGAGATCGTAGGTGACCTCTCCGCCCAAGGGAAGGAGATTTCTGAAACTTCTGATCTACACGAAGTACTCTCCCAGCTGGATGTTCTATATGTCACTCGAATTCAGAAAGAGCGATTCTCAGACCCAGCGGAGTATGTCAAGGTCAAAAGTACCTATAAAATCGAGCGTAAAACGCTTGAGGCAGCGAAACCAACCTTGTGTGTTCTACACCCCTTACCCAGAGTTGGTGAGATCTCCTCCGAGGTCGATTCCTCGCCGTATGCGAAGTACTTCGACCAGGTGTTCTACGGAGTGGTCATTCGGGCGACAATCCTCTCGCTGTTATTGGGGTGACGCAATGGGGGACGTTGAGAAGGAGTTGAGAGTCAGCAAAATAAAAACAGGGACCGTGATAGACCACATCACCCCCGGCAAGGCCCTAGCGGTGCTCAGAATCCTGAACATTACCGGGCGGACCGGCGCGATTATCTCGATCTTAATGAACGTCCCGAGCAAGAGGCACGGCAAGAAAGACGTGATCAAAGTTGAGAACCGAAAGCTGACGGAAGAAGAGGTGAACAAGATAGCGTTGGCGGCACCAAATGCTACTATCAACATTATTAAAGATTTCAAGGTAACCGAAAAGAAGAGTGTTGAACTCCCGGAGTTCATCGAAGGGATAATCAAGTGCTCCAATCCAGGCTGCATCACGAACACTTCCGAGCCAGCCACTCCCAGGTTCAGGGTTGTCAGCAAGACTCCAGTCAACCTCAGATGCGTTTACTGTGAGCGGATAACCGGGGAAAAAGAGTT
>CAYSRF010000066.1:0-4066 GCA_964433595.1 Hadarchaeota archaeon (SeqCode)
CTCGCGGATCTGCACGCCTACCTCAATGATAAGGGAACACTTGAGGAAATTCGTCAGGTGGCCGAGTACAATAAACATTGCTTTATCGCATTGGGCCTTGACCCCAAGCGTACGGAGTTCTTACTTGGGTCAGACTTTGAGTTAAAACCCAAGTTCATGATGGATATACTTCGGATGGCTACCAGTACAACCTTGCTTCGGGCGCATCGCTCAATGACCGAAATAGCCCGCCATCTAAAGGACCCAGATGTGGCGCAGGTGCTCTACCCCATTATGCAGGCTGTCGATATTGCCCACCTCAACGTCGATGTGGCAGTTGGAGGCATCGACCAGCGGAAAGTTCACATGGTTGCGCGGGAGAAATTGCCATCGTTGGGATATCAAAAACCAGTCTGCGTGCACATGCCCTTGCTTCATGGCTTGGACGGGGCAGCCAAAATGTCTTCGTCAAAAGGCAACTTCATCGCTATCGACGATGAACCCTCAGTAGTCAAGAAAAAGGTGACTAAAGCATTTTGCCCGCCGAAGCAAACGAAGGATAATCCAATAATTGAATACGCTGAGCACGTTATCTTGCCCGCTCTTGGCAAGCTAGAAGTTAGCAGGCAAGCGAAGTACGGAGGCTCGCTTGAAGTAGAGGATGCAACAGAGCTTCGAAAGCTGTATGCGGCTGGCAAACTTCACCCCACAGACCTGAAGACAGCAGTTGCTGAGGCGCTGGTTCGGGTGCTTGAGCCGGTCAGACGATATTTTGAGGAGCACCCGGACGCAAAACTTGAGCGACCATCCCCAGTTCTTTGAATTCCTTGATTTAGTTAAAATTAAAATAATATTCATGTTTTTAAGCCTGTGTTATCAATAAACTTGGGGGCTGAAATTTGCGTGCTAGGCCTCGTTCGATAGCGATCGCCTCAGGCAAGGGTGGGACGGGAAAGACCATACTCACGGCGAACCTCGGAGTGGCGTTGGGTGCACTCGGGCGGAATGTCACGATTCTCGACGGCGACCTCGCGATGGCGAACTTGGGAATAATCATGGGGATGCACAAGTGTGAGGTGAGTTTTTTGGATGTTCTAACGGGAAAAGCCGATGTTAAAGACGTAATTTACGAGAACTACGGTATAAAAGTCGTCCCAACTGGTTTTCGTTTTGAAGACGTGCATGATGTGTTCTCGAAGGTGAAGCGCGAGCGTGTCGAGGAAATCGTCGGGGAGTTTCTGCGGCAAACCGAATTACTGCTAATCGATGCACCCGCCGGGATAGCCGACGCAACGATAATTTCAATTGCGGCCGCTCGCGAAATGCTGCCTGTTTGTAATCTACGAAATGGGAGATGTTACTCCTAGAAAGAACGACCCATCCTAGTTAAGGTCGACTGCCACAAGACTTTCGGGAAGTCTTAACAATACTCCCCTTATTATGTATTAGTAGTGCACACATGCAGTTCACGAAGGAGAGCGTGATAGAAAGGCTCCGGCAGATCAAGGAGAAGGGCTGGATCCCTAGCGGTCGGTCGAGGAGTAATGTTGGCGCTGTCGGTAACACTCTTGAAGATTTATTTGGGATCAAAGAGAACAACTTACCCCTAGCAAACGCTGGACAATGGGAATTAAAAGCACAACGACGTGGCACATCTTCCCTAACAACGTTGTTTCATTCTGAACCATCACCACGTAATGCAAAAATTGTGCCTATGATACTTTTGCCGTTGTACGGATGGCCTCACGAAGAAGCTGGCAAGAAATATTCTCGTACGGAAATGAGCTTCAGGTCAACTACCCCAGGAAATAGATTCACTGAGCGTGGATTCAAAATAGATGTTGATAGAGCTGAAAAAAAAGTCAAACTAAGTTTTGACGCTAGTAAAGTTGACAGAGGCAAGCACTCTGAATGGTTATCTGATGTTCAACAACGTGTCGGATTAGGACAAATCACTCCTCAACCATATTGGGAATTTGATGATATCAAGCGCAAAGTAGAAACAAAAATTAAAAACGCGTTTTATGTTTCCGCTGAATGCCACAGAGAGGACAAAAAGGAATATTTTTACTACAGCGAAGCGTGGATGCTGGAACATGCTGACTTCAACAAGTTCTTGAACGAGATAGAAAACGGCACGATCTTCGTGGACTTTGACGCGCGGACTGGCCACAACCACGGCACAAAGTTCAGGGTATTCCAGCAAACGCATGTTAAAATCTATGCTCGCGCGGAGAAAATTTTATAGTGGTAGCTCGCTAACTAGGTGGTTTCCAGAAATCGAGGAGATACTCGAAAGTCGTGCCCATAGTAATGTAATTTGACGGCCAGCCGAAGATACCTACCCTGTTCACGATGTTATTGCGGTTCCAAATGATGGTGTTTCTAAGCTCAAATCCCGCATCTTGCATCGCTTGGTATACGTGTATGTGGATGGGTATTCTCTGCCCGTATTTTCCATCCTGCCACCACATGTCCGGAACGTTGATCACATTGTGAGCCTTGGGCTTCATCAAGGGCAGGATTTTCCTGTAAATTTCCGTCATGGCCTTGGCGTAGCCCTTGATTTCTAAAGTACCTAGGTCGCGGGGATCTTGGCTGTATTGCTCCACTTTGAGGAACTGCTTGTTCTCCCTCAAGTTCCCCCTTCGGCTTTTGTTCAGTCTCTGGCGGTTCAGGAGGTTCGCATAGGGTGGAGAAGTGAAGACGAGCTTAACGGTCTCGGGCTCAAGGTACTGATCGATGTTCCTCGCGTCGTCAGGGATCGCTATCTGTTGTGTGTTCTTTGTTAAGGTTATCTGCGCGAGTCGTTTCTTAGCAACCCTTATGTATCTCGGATTGAGGTCGAACCCCACTGCGTTCCTACTTAGGTCCCTCGCGGCTACGAGGGCTGTCCCCACTCCCACGAAGGGATCGAGCACGAGTTCCCCCTCGTGGGTAAAGAGCTCTATGGCTCGCTTGGCCATCGCTATGGGAAAGACAGCAGGGTGAACTTCTTTGTCGCGCATGTCCCTTTTTTCATAAAAGAACTCCCAGACCCCGATCTGTGCTTTTATCCATTCTTTAGGAGTCATGCAATTGATGTGGCTAGGTTGACAACCGCAAAGTTTCTCATGCCCGATAGAAAGATTTTTCGTTCTCATAGCGGCCTTCCCTTTAACCCTTCCTTCAATAATCTCTCTGCAAGTTTGTTTAATTTAACCCCTTGCTTTGCGGCCTCGATCTTGAGCTCACGGTGAACCTTGGGATCTATGTTTAGCGTGGCCTTGTCTTTCGCCATAGTAACCAATCTTAAATCCCTTTGCCCCTATTTAACTCTTTACCATAATAGGGGAAAGCTTAAATAATCATCACTAAATAGGTAAATAGGGATTTAGGGATATGAAAGATGAAGATACCAAGGTTGATAAGAAACCCGTGTTCGCCGCGATCTACGCCAGGACATCTTGCCCAAACCAGCGATTCAACTACAGCATCAAGGAGCAGGTGAACCGATGCTGGAAGTACTGCGACGATAGGGGATGGGTTGCTAGACACGTATTTGTTGACGAAGGCGAAAGCGGCGGAACCACGGACAGGCCGAGGTTCCAGCTGATGCTCGAGAAAGCGAAATCCGGAAAGTTTAACGCCATCGTGTTCTGGAAGCTCGACAGGTTCTGCCGGTCGCTCGTGGATTTGGTCAACATCGAGCGGATGCTGCGGGGGTGGAGCGTGGGCTTGTGCAGCGTCACCGAGTACCTTGACACGACCACCTCCGTGGGAAGGTTCAACTACAGGAACCTCGCCTCGGTGGCCGAGCTCGAGCGGGAGATGATAGGGGAGAGGGCTAGAATTGGGCTGTACGCGTTGGCTAGGGAGCACAAGTGGCCAAACCCTCATCCCCCGCTGGGTTACGATAAGGGGGATGACGGGATGCTAAAGGTGAACAAGAAGGAGGCCAAACTAGTTTTGGACAACCAATGAGAAAATTGTTTGCGCTTTTCATGCCGGGAGAGTTTTTGGCGAGGAGAATCGACAAGGGGCATGCCAAGTTCGTAAGAGAGATCAAGAAGAAAACCCGCAGGGGCGGCCGCAAGCTAAAATAGTG
>CAYSRF010000067.1:0-4060 GCA_964433595.1 Hadarchaeota archaeon (SeqCode)
CATATGCGCGTCGTGCTCGTCGAACGCCGCTCGCCCGGCGAAAGGTCTAGTTTGGAAGAGCTTGTCGCTTTAGCGCGAACGCTCAATCACGAGGTCGTCGGCGTGCTCGAGCAAGTCCGGAAGCCAGACCCCGCTTACCTCATAGGCAAAGGCAAAGTTCAGGAGCTCGCGGGCTTGGTCCGCTCGAGTGGGGCCGGCCGTGTTGTCTTTAACAACCAGCTCACCCCCTCGCAGGCCTACAAGCTCTCGCGGCTCGCGGGCGTCGAGGTCATCGATCGCTTCCAGCTCATCCTAGAAATCTTCGCAATGCGTGCTGGGTCACCCGAAGCGAAGCTCCAGGTTGAGTACGCGAGGCTGAGCTATGAGCTGCCGAGAATTCGAGAACAGGTGCGAGCACTCATGTCAGTCGAACAGCCAGGTTTGATGGGTGGGGGTGAGTACGAAGTAGATGTCCGCTACGACATGGTCAAGCGGAAGCTCGTGAACCTGAGACGGAAACTCAAGTCGATCGCCAGCGTGCGGGAGCAGCGACGGAAGCGCAGGCACAGGAGAGGGTTCAAGCTTGTGGCGCTAGCGGGCTATACTAATGCAGGCAAGTCAACGCTGCTCAACGCACTCACCGCTGCGAACGCCGAGGTGGACGACATGCTCTTTACCACCCTAATGCCCCGCACACGGGCGATGCGCGCGAGCCGAATGATTTTGCTAACTGATACCGTAGGCTTCATCGACGGTTTGCCCCCATGGCTGGTCGAGGCCTTCAAAGCAACGCTTGAGGAGATCTACCTCGCCGACCTCGTGGTGCTCGTGCTCGATGTTGCCGAACCCTTGCCCGAGATCCTTCGGAAGTTCCGGGTGGCCCACGAGGTGCTAGTGGAGTACCCCGTGAGGGTGGTCGCGGCCCTAAACAAGGTCGACCTCATCCCGCGCGAGGAACTCGAACGCAAACTCGAAGCCCTGAACGACGTAACGATGTTTGCTATTCCTCTCTCGGCGCTCGAACGCACCAACCTGAACTCACTCATCGAAATAATAAGGACCAACGTCTTCAAGAGTGGAGGGCCTGCTTGAGATAGTCAACGAGATGCTGTCGAAACTTAAGGGTAAAAATCTATTGTTCGTGATGGAAACCGAAAAGATGCCGGAGACTCTTTGAGTTTGGTGATTTCAATGTTGCGGCAGCGCATCAGCCCCATTTGGAGTAGTTACACCACCGTTTTCCTCAATAGGCTTTTGGAAGCTCTGAACTTTGATTGGAAGCTCTGAACTTTGAAAAAAGTTTTTTAATGAAAAATTTGGAGTAATGTCAAGTTATAAGGTAGAAAAGTCGAAAAAACAGGAGAAAAAAGCCGCAACTAGTGCTTTTTCCGTACGTTAAGTACGTTAGTTTTATTTATAAGTTTTTAGAATAGAACTACGGGCTCTAGGTGGGATGGAGTGGGCAAGAAAGTTAGCCAAAGTAAGAAAGCGGTTAAAAAACGCGCCGAAATGAAGGAACCTCAGCAAAAGCCGTCGGATGATCCTGTTTTAAGGGAGATTTTCATCCGAATAGCTGGCAAGCGTGGGTATGAGGTAGCGAAAGTGCTCATGGAAAACGAAATCACAGACGATGAGGTAGCAAAGCGGATGGGCATCCGAGTGAACCTCGTGCGGAAGATCCTCTACGAGTTCTACGAGAACCGCTTGGTCAGCTATCGTAGGGTCCGGGACGAGCACAGCGGGTGGTATGTCTATTACTGGCGAATCGAGCCTGAGCGAGCGCTGGACTACTTCAACAACAACAAGCGCCTGCTCCTGCAAAAGCTCGAGGAGCGGCTCGAGACAGAGCGGGGCACGATGTTCTTCGGTTGCGGGAACGGGGACCCCAAGTTACCCTTTGAACTCGCGGCGGAGAACGATTTCAAGTGCCCGCGCTGTGGGAGTAAGTTGGAGCCCTACGACAACTCGAGTGTGGTCACGGCGCTCGAGCGCCAGATCGAATCACTCCGAGAACATCTCGTGAGGAACCAGTAGCAGATGTGAAAGTTGGGGGCTTTCTCGGCGAGGGTTTGTAAAACATTTTGTTACTCTCACCGGTCGATCCAGAGACGCCAAAGTGAACCCCTACAAAGAAAAGAAATAAGTGGTATTGCCTAATTCTAACCTAATGGGGAGCTAATTGTTTGAGCGTAAGAATGCGCTTCGCGCGCTGCGTGAGGCGAAGTGTTCAAAAGAGGTTATTCAACATTGCCTTGCAGTTGAGCGGACATCTCTCAGACTTGCCCGAAGAATTCGCGCAAACGGTTACAAACTCGACTTGAAGCTGGTAAGTTTAGGCGCGTTGCTGCACGACATCGGGCGGGCTCGAACGCACGGCATCAGGCATGGAGTTGAGGGGGCGAAGATATTACGGGACCTTGGATTAAGCAAATTTGCGCGGTTCGCCGAGTGCCACCTAGGTGCCGGAATCCCAGCTGAGGAGACGAAGGAGCTCGGGCTCCCAACGCGGGATTTCATGCCCCGCACACTCGAAGAGAAGATCATTGCCTACGCAGACAAGTTGGTGATGGGGCACCGCACGGTATCGTACGAGCGGGCTCTCGAATGGTTTAAATCAGAACTCGGACAAACGCATCCGGCACTTGATCGCTTTAAAGCACTTCACGCAGAGATCCAAGGGCTTCTAAGAAAGCGTTAGTGGTGGGCCCGCCGAGACTCGAACTCGGGATCTCCACCTTTCCCATCGAGATTGTAAGGGTGGCGTATGTTAGGCTTTCGCCTCTTAACCACTAGACCACGGGCCCAAGTTGATTTTTCGTGCCTTTGGATAAAAGCGTACTCGCCTAGAGCCCTTGGGCGATCATAATTACCTCAAGCACGACTATGGCGACAATGAGCAGCATCATCAAGAACTCGAGGGTGGTCGCACGGTGCACATCGACGCGCTCCATCGCCATGGCGTAGAGCTCCTGCAACTGATCGAGCTTCTTGTCGACTAACGCCAGCCACTCGGCGATGCGAAATCTCTCGCTCGCGACTCGATAGAGTTTCCCCAAGTACCACTCGCCAGTGAACTTCAGAATATTGCGGAGGTCCCCCACGTAGTCCATGACCTCGATTCGCAGTTCCGCCAGCTCACTCGCGGTTCGAGCGAGCTCCCCATAAGGGCGGCTTCGCCAAGTTATGCCCATGCGGGGGCCAGCAAGGGCGGTGCGAAGGGAGCTATAGGCCCGTTCCACGCGGCGGTCGAGCAGGCGGTCGTAGGTCTTGAGCTCAAGCAGTTGGATTCGCGCGAACTCGATCATGCGCACGAGCTCGTCGATGTATTCAACCGCGCCGCTAATAAGGGCCGAGTACCAGTCGACGATTACGATGTCCTCGTCGGAATAACTCAGGTAAGGCTTCAGAGCATCTTCGACTTCCTTGTCGCTGAGCGAGCGCCAATCGCGTTCCCCGCGCAGTAGCCCCGCGGTCTGCTTTCGAAACTTGGTCAGAAAATCCTCTGCGTCCAGCCTAGGTTCAGACCCGGCAATTAAAATGAGTGTGTAAATCTCTGGTAGTTCGAACGCAGGATACGGGTAAACTATCGCTGATTTTATCGTTTTCACGAGGTCATTGAAGAGCCCAAGCGGCAACTCGTCGAAGTCGATTTCCTCTCCATCAACTTTTACCCGCCCTTCGTTCAGGGTGACGAGTTTTGTGATGCTCTCAAAGCTAGCCCTGCGAAATTCAATGGTTATGTTGATTCCTATGACGCCGATGGGGAAGATGTGTCCTTCAATGGTGGCTTTGTGCCGGTCGATCTTTCTCGCCCCGAGGTCGATTTCGATCGGCTGGAAGCCCACCTCCTCGTATTTTGGTGCTAGAATTCTCGCCCTTCGTGGGACATGGCGTTCGATTACGTTGAGCTTCTGCTTGGGCACGCGCTCGAGGTCGATATCACCCCCAACATCGTAGAAGTACTGGAAAACTACCCGTCCCGTGAGAGATGGAGCTTCCGGCGTTGACTCACCACTCACGCTTGAATTCGGGAAAATTTAAGGATGGCGCCGGGGCTGGGATTTGAACCCAGGAGGCCCAA
>CAYSRF010000068.1:0-3953 GCA_964433595.1 Hadarchaeota archaeon (SeqCode)
GCCGGACTTGGTGCGCTGTTCGGTTGATACAAGTGCCGGCCCCCGTTCTAAAATCGTGTGGCTTTGACCGGCGAAACTTTTAACCTTCGCCCTGATATTTGCTTGGCGGGGAGCGCGTGAAAGACATCTATCAAGCGGCTCTCTTCAGGCAGGAGGACTTCGAGCGCAGGCAATGCCAGAGCTGTGGGCGCACCTTCTGGACGCTTGAATCGGGGCGGAAGACCTGCGGCGACACTCCCTGCGATGAATATGGATTCATTAACGCCCCTCCCACAAAACGAAAATACTCGCTCGCTGAGATGGAACACTCCTTTTTGAAATTCTTCGGGCGTCGGGGGCACAAGGTAGTCAGGCGCTACCCCGTCGTGGCCCGGTGGCGTGACGACATCTTCCTCACCATTGCCTCAATCGCTGACTTCCAACCTTGGGTGACCAGCGGCTTGGTTCCGCCTCCCGCAAACCCCCTAGTTGTGAGCCAGCCCAGCATCCGCCTGAAGGACATCGACAATGTCGGGCGCTCTGGACGGCACTTCACGCTTTTCTTCATGGGAGGTCACCATGCTTTCAACTCCCGCCGTCAACGCATCTACTGGAATGACGAAACCGTGGCCCTCTGCCATGAGTTCTTAACGAAGGAGCTGGGGATTCCTCCTGATGAAATTTCCTATATCCAAGACTTCTGGGAGGGCGGGGGAAATGCTGGAGAGGATTTTGAGGTAAATGTGCACGGGCTCGAACTCGCGACGCTCGTGTTCATGCAATACACAAGCCAGGACGGCAAATATGCGCCGCTCCCCCTGAAGATCGTCGACACGGGCTATGGTATGGAGCGCCTCGCTTGGATCTCACAGGGCGCCGCCTCGAGCTATGAGGCTATCTTTGGGTCAGTGGTTGAGCAGCTGCGCGAGCTCGCTGGCGTTCGCATGCCCCCAGCTGACGTACTTGAGCAAAACTCAAAACTCGCTGGGCTCATGGACATCGAAACAGGGCGGGATCTTCTCACGCTGCGGAGCAAGGTCGCGGCCCGCACGGGTGTAAGCATTGAGGAGCTCGACAAACTTTTGGGGCCGCTCGAGGCCGTTTACGCAATTGCCGACCACCTGCGATGTCTAGCGTTCATGTTTGGAGATGGGATAACACCAAGCAACGTCAAGGAGGGCTACCTTGCACGCGTCGTGCTCCGGCGCACTCTACGTTTGCTTCGAGAGCTGGGGCTCAGGAAGCCGCTCGCGGAGCTGATGGCGCTCGAACTCAAACACCTCATGCCTCAATTCCCTGAGCTGAAAGAGCGGGAGAACTACATCTTGGAGGTAATTGAGCTCGAAGAGCGGCGCTACCGGGATGCGATCTCGCGGGGGAGCAAGCTAGTCGAGCGGCTCGCGGGAGGGCTCCGTGGAGAGGGGGAACCTCTTTCCTCCGAGAAGCTCATTGAACTTTACGATAGCCACGGGCTCCCACCTGACATCGTGAAGGAAGTCGCTGGTAAGGCTGGTGTTGTGGTGGAGGTCCCCGAGGATTTCTACATCAAGGTCGCGAAGTCTCACAGTCGAGCTCGGCACGTGCCTGCAGCCGCAGCTCCCGTCCCGAAGGAGAAGCTCCGCCGCCTGCCCCCGACAAAGGTCCTTTACTACAAGGACCCATACGCCCGAGAGTTTGGAGCGAGAGTGTTACAAACCATCGATGGCTACGTCGTGCTCGACCAAACTTTATTTTACCCAGAGGGTGGAGGGCAGCCGAGCGATGTGGGCTCGCTTGAAGGTAGGGGGATCAAGGCCGAGATTCTGGATGTCAAGAAGGCCGGCGACATAATCCTGCACCGCGTGAAGCCGAATTCTTTTAAGGCCGGGCAACGCGTGCGTGGGAGGATTGACTGGGCTAGGCGTAGCTCGCTCATGCGTCACCACACCGGGACTCACATCCTGTTTGGGGCGGCCCGGCGAGTGCTTGGTGACCACGTCTGGCAGCATGGAGTACAGAAAGGAGTCGAGCGCACCCGTTTGGACATCTCCCACTTCAAGCGCATCGAGCCCAAGGAGCTGCGGGAAATTGAGCGCTTGGCTAACGAAGTCGTGATGGAGGACCGACCCGTTAGTACGAGCTGGATGGACCGAAACGAAGCGGAACGAAAATATGGTTTTGACCTTTACCAAGGGGGCATCGTGCCCGGTAAAAAAGTTCGGGTAGTGGAGGTGGAGGGGTGGAACGCCCAAGCCTGCGCCGGAACCCACTGCTCGCGCACGGGTGAAGTTGGGTTTCTCAAGATCGCACGAACCGAACGAATCCAAGATGGCGTCGAGCGGATCGAGTTCGTGGTAGGGGATGCCGCGCTGAAGTTTGCGCAGGCGCAGGAGAGACAACTCACAAAGGCGGCCGAGGTTCTGCGCACCACTCCCGAGCGAGTAGCAGCGGCGACCCAACAGCTCTTCGACGAGTGGAAGGCCGCACAGAAGGAGCTCAACCGGTTGCAGGGACGGCTGGCTGAACTCCGACTCATCGAACTCCGTTCAAAAGCGAGACGGGTTGGGAAAGTTCGCGCGATATGCGAGGAAATCGAGGGTGCCAGCGTGGATGAGTTAATCAAGATCGCGAGCGCCCTGACAAGGGAAAATAAAGGGCTAGTGGTCGTGCTGGGAACGCGCGATGCCATGGCCAAGCTGGTTGCGATGGCCGGAGAGGAAGCCGTGCATGCGGGAGCTGACTGCGGCGCGATAGCTGCTGAGGCCGCGCGAGTGCTGGGCGGTGGCGGAGGAGGAAAACCAGAGCTTGGTCAAGGAGGCGGCCCGAAGGCGGATTACTTGATTGCCGCACTCAGAAAAGCACTTGAAACGTGCGAAAAGCAATAAGCGTAGGGAGAGGCATGGTAAAGTTTCAGGAGTTAGACGCCAAATGGCAGCAGGCATGGCGCGATGCCAAACTCTTCGAGGCGGAACCAGACAAGCGACCTAAGTTCTACCTAACCGTCGCCTACCCCTACGTCTCGGGACCCATGCACATCGGCCACGGACGCACCTACACCGTGCCCGACGTGATCGCACGCTACAAGCGGATGCGGGGGTTCAACGTGCTGTTCCCTATGGCATACCACTTCACAGGAACCCCTATCGTCGGGGCCGCCAAGCGGGTCACCCGCCGAGAACCGGGCTTCGTGCGGGTGCTCACCGAACGCTATGGAGTTGCCGAGTCCGAACTGCCAAAGTTCGAAGATCCCTACTACTTCGCCACCCACTTCGCCCGCGAGAGCGAGTTGAGTTACCGAAGGGGGATGGAATGGTTGGGATACGCGATCGACTGGCGACGGGAGTTCACCACCATTGACCCCTCCTACAGCAAATTCATCACTTGGCAGTATCACAAGCTGTACGACGCGGGGCTGATCGTCAAAGGCAAGCACCCGGTGAAGTGGTGCCCTGGCTGTGGAAATCCTGTGACCGACCACGACCTGCTTGAAGGTGAGGGCGTCGGGATAGTCGAGTTCACCCTGTTAAAATATCGAGTCGATGACTACGTGCTTCCCGCCGCGACGCTCCGCCCAGAGACCGTCTTTGGGGTCACGAACCTTTGGCTCAACCCCGATGTAAAATACGTCAGCGCCCAAGTGAACGGCGAGCGATGGATCGTAAGCGAGCGGGCCATCGAGAAGCTGCGCGAGCAAGGATATCAGGTCGGCGAGGTTTCGTCGATTCAGATAAATTTCGGTAAAGAAGTCGAAGTCCCGCTCACCCACAAACGAGTCCCCATCTTGCCTGCGAAGTTCGTCGACCCGGACAACGCTACAGGGGTGGTTGGATCTGTCCCCTCGCATGCACCCTACGACCATGTCGCCCTAATCGAACTCCAGCAACACCCAGACACACTCGAAGCTCACGGGGTAAACCCCAGAGATGTAGAAGGACTGAAGCCCATCTCACTCATCGAGGTCGAAGGATTCGGCGAGTCTCCTGCAATAGATGTCG
>CAYSRF010000069.1:0-3933 GCA_964433595.1 Hadarchaeota archaeon (SeqCode)
AGCCATGCGTTCTGCTAACCCATCGTGCTTCCTCTAGCCGCCACGCCAAGTAGTTACTTGCTCCAATGTAGCGTACCTCACCAGCCGTCACCAGCTTGTTGAAAGCCTCCATCGTCTCGGTCAAAGGTGTGTTCAGGTCGTCACGATGGGCATAATAGAGGTCTATTGAGTCGACGCCTAGTCTTTTGAGGCTTTTTTCCCGTTCTGTCATTATCTGATGAGCCTTTAGTCCACGCTCCACGCCCGGGTAAATAAACCCAACCTTTGTAGCGATGAACAACTCATCACGGTTCCCACGCTCTCGCATCCACTCCCCCAACAAGCTTTCACTTTCGCCGCCCACGTACCCCGGCACCCAAAAGGCGTAGATATTCGCGGTATCAAGAAACGTACCGCCAGCTTCGACATATTTGTCCAAGAGTTCGAATGATGTCTTCTTGTCGGTGCGATTGCCGAGATACATCGTACCTAAACAAAACGCGCTCACCCTCGTGCCAGTATTCCCAAGAGGTACGCTTCTCATATGTGTGTCTAGCTCCTTCCATTTTGTATAAAGTGAGAAGTTGCAGGAGGTATAAAAATCTTGTCCCAGACTCAAACGATCTCAGTTTATGTCTCACAACTGTGCTGATTCCAGATCACACTGCTCAATCCGGAGATTGAGCCACTTTTTATCTCCAGAAAAATCCCAGCAAAATTCTGGGAGATTTCCGGAAAACTCCTTTGAACCTAAATGCCTAAATTTACTGAATTTATGTGAAAAGCCGATCTACTGTATTACATTGAAATGGCTGGTAAGGTGATGATAAATTGCGTATTTCTGTTTTAAACCCATTTGGGAAATTCATCGCTCGTCGTTTGGTTGTCAAGTGCAAAAAATGTGAGAGAGAAAAACTGCTTTCCGCCTTCGATTACTATGCCGGGAATGGTGATGGGCAATGCATTAGTTGCAGGCTAACTTCTCATCTAATGAAGCCGTTGATTCATCATTTCTTCAGCGAAATGTCCCTTTCTGAAAAAGTTGCTAGGCAACTTGTGAGCAATCCCCGGATGGCCAAGAGCATGTTGAATGCTGTGAAGGGAGTAGCAAAATTTGGCATCAAAAAACCACAGCCAACTGGAGTACCAGTAGTCATAGTTTGGAATTTTACAAATCGATGCAATCTCAACTGTTTACACTGTCATCAAGACTCGCACCCCATACCGAATCAATCAGAATTGACCACTTCTCAAGCCTTGAAAGTAATAGACAATATGGCAGATGCCGGAATAAGCATTTTGACCTTCTCGGGAGGTGAACCCCTCATGAGACCAGACATATATGAAGTTGCGAAGTATGCTAGCGATAGAGGTATTTTTTGCTCGATCGCGACCAATGGGACACTTATTACACAGGAGGTTCCAGAAAAATTGTACCGAGCTGACATAAAGAGCGTAGAAATAGGATTGGATGGAGTTAATGCAAAAACACACGATTTTCTCAGAAATACCCCCGGAAGCTTTGATGCAACAATTGAAGGAATAAAGAATTGCGTGAAATTTGGAAAATTTCATGACATAGCAATTGCAACCACCCTCAACAAAATGAACGTTAAAGAGATCCCACAGATCATAGATCTTTGCGAAGAGCTCGGGGCGACAAAATTTTATTTAAACAGGATTATAGCGGCGGGCAGAGGAAAAAATGTGACCCATCTAGATGTATCTCCCAAGGAAAAGATGGATGTGCTCAATCATCTTTATGACCGATTTATTCGGGCTGCTCATGGGAATGGGATCATATGTTATACAAGAGGAATGACCTATTTTGCCCGCCTCTGTTATCAACGCTCAAATGGGAATTTTTTCCCAGTTAGCGAAGTTCTCTCCGGGTGCGATAGGATATTTGAAGAAGATTGGAGGAACGAGATGCCCAAAATTATAAGAAATCTTGCAGAAGGATTTGGGAGTTGTTCCGCCGGGCTCACATATGCGGGACTGAGTGCTGAAGGAGACCTATTACCGTGCGTTCCAGCGCCGATAAAATTGGATAATTTGTTGGAAGAAAAGCTGGAAGATATCTGGACCGATAATGAGATTCTGAATCGTATTAGAGACAGGCAATCATTGAACGGGGCATGTGGCCGATGTACTTATAATTGGATATGCGGCGGATGCAGGTATACAGCCTACGAGGCGGTGGGGGATTGGCTCGGCACGGATACATCCTGCCCCTATGAGGCCAAATCACATTGAGCTATTGTATCAAATACGCCAGCCATTTTTGACCTATGGTGCGGTATTAAGGGTTTGTACCCAGATTTGTACCCTCCAGAAGGAGTGGAAGAGAACATAACAACTGTTAGCTATATAATACTTGATTCAAAACGAGATAAGTAGGTTGGAAGATGGAGGATGAAGAGAAACCTCAACGCGTAGGCGGGATAGAAGAGGTTAAAGTAAAGAGACTACCCGTGGTCATGTGTCCTAGATGTAATCGAGCAATGGTAGTTGAAAGGAAGAAGACAGAAGAGGAAAAATCAGCATTTTTTGGCACCAAAAAAGTCAATTACCTTGATTATAAATGTCCTGACTGCGGTACTAAGTGGTCAGAAAAGATTGAAGAAGGAAAAAAGCGAGAATGTTTTATTGCAACAGCAGCTTATGGTAGTCCTATGGCAGACCAAGTTGAATCATTTAGAAAATTCAGAGACTACCGATTGACGGGTCACGTTGGAAAACTTTTTACAAACTTTTACTACGCAGTTAGCCCTCCGATTGCAAAAATGATTACTCGAAGTGAAAAATTGAGAAGGGTGACTAGATCCCTTTTACAATCGCTTCTCAATCTCGTTCGAAGTATGGGTTATTGAAAGTGTTTTTGTCTCAAACTCCGGACGACCCGTAATGGGCACATAGAAACGTGGGCTCTACAAACTCTTTTTTCGTTGCGATTTTGCCCTCCAGAAGATTTCCGGAAAATCCCCTCAGAAAATGCCTAGACTGCTTCAGAATGCCTATGGTGCGGGGGCGGGGATTTGAACCCCGGAACCCCTACGGGACCAGCCCCTCAAGCTGGCACCTTTAGTCGGTCATTAGACCTTTGACCTGACTCGGCCACCCCCGCGCCAAGCAAAATTATGTGCTGTGGAAGTTTTAATCTTCTCAAAGTTTCTTCACTTGCTTCGAGAATTCTTCAAATTTGTCCCCGAGGGCCCCCATCGCCTTGAGGAGGATCTGTTCGGGCGGCATGCTTCCCGTCGACTCGATGCGGAAGATGAACTTCGTGGGGTCGCTTCCTATTCGGATTGCCTTGGGCGGGCAAACCTCGGCGCAGGCCTTGCACATCGTGCATAGCGTTATATCGCTAATTTTCGGTTTTCCCCCGGCGAGCTCGATGATGTTCACCGGGCATGCCTTGACGCAGGCACCGCAACCGTCGCACGCTTTTTCGTCAAGTTCGAACACTGGCATGTACTTGTAAGCGACTACCCCAGGTTGCCATTTCGCGTGCTCCTTGCCAAACCCCAGACGCGCGATGGCAGTCAGCTCGAGGCGCTGCCCCTTTTCAAGCTTGATGATCTGGACAGAGCCGCTCACCGGCACTACCTCCTCATCGGTCGACTTCAGGTCACCGCTGAGTGCGGTCGCGGGTCCCTCGCGCTTGAGCGTCAGACTCACGCTACACTTCGGGCAGCGCCCCTCCCGACAGCCGCACTCACCGGGCAGGACATAGCCTTTCAGAGGCGTGCGAAGGGGGACTAACGCGAGTCGGTGCGCGAGGATCTCGTCGTACATCGCCGAATCATTGACTTTGAACTCGACTTCATCGATTGCCATCACCGGTACTTCGCGCAGCGCGGCCCGGCGGAGGGCGTTCGCGAAGGCCGGGTTAGCGCCAGAGAGCACGGACTCCATCCCGTCATCTTCGAGCTTTCGGATTTTGAGTTCCAT
>CAYSRF010000070.1:0-3867 GCA_964433595.1 Hadarchaeota archaeon (SeqCode)
CCATGGGGCTCCCGCTACACAATCTCCGAAAGGTTTAATAAGGATTTGACGCGAGAGGGTAGCTGGTGTAAGGTATGGCGAACCGGATGAGTTGCGACGGCGGTAATTGTTTTTTTAGCTAGAGCAGCCATACCTAGACCACGAGCAAATTCGCGCTTTTTGGCACACTTTTTAATGTGTGTCGGCATATCACATAGGGAGGTGGTGTAAATTGTCCGAGATTGGAAAGCGCGTGAGGCTTGAGCGGATAATCGACCGGAAGACAAGGCGAACTGTAATCGTGCCCATGGACCACGGCTTGAGCATGGGGCCTATCGCAGGGCTCGAAGACATGGCATCAATTATAACCAAGATAGCTGATGGCGGGGCAAATGCCGTCGTGCTCCACAAAGGCATCGTTCGCGCCGGGCACCGAGGATATGGAAAGGACATTGGGTTGATCATTCACCTCTCGGGAAGCACCTCGCTGGGGCCTGACCCCAACAGTAAGGTTCCGGTAGCGACGGTTGAGGAAGCAATCAGCTTGGGCGCGGACGCCGTCTCGGTCCACGTGAACGTGGGTGCAGCGAACGAGCCGGAACAGCTCCAGGCATTAGGTGATGTCGCTGAAACATGCGCGAGCTGGGGCATGCCTTTATTTGCGATGATGTACCCACGCGGGCCCAAAATAAAGAACCAGCATGCTCCCGAGGTAGTTGCACATGCAGCACGGGTCGGAGCGGAACTGGGGGCTGACATAATTAAGACCTCTTACACAGGGGACATCAACTCCTTCCGAAAGGTTGTCCGAGGCTGCCCTGTGCCAGTGGTGATCGCTGGTGGTCCGAAGATGGCGACCGAGCGGGATGTGCTCAAGATGGCGGGCAAGGCGATCAAAGCTGGCGCGATAGGGGTTTCGATAGGGCGCAACATCTTCCAGCATCGGAACCCGACCGGAATGACTCGAGCGCTAGCGCAGATCGTGCACGGGGAAGTTTCAGTCGATCGGGCGATGCGTGAGCTCAAGCGGTGAACAAAATTGCGCAAGCTTGTTTGGGTCAGGGCTGACTGGGAGGAGCCTTGGGAAAAGCGAAAACCCTTCATCAGCGCAGCGATTGAGGCTGGCGCGGACACCGTGCTGGTGAAGCCTGAGGAGGTTCAAGAAGCACTCAAGCTCGGGGCCATCACTGTCACAGCAAGCGAGCCAGCACCAGGTGTTAGCGTGGTGATGTTGAACGCTCGAAGCACTGCCGAGGTCGAACAAGCAATCAAGCAAGTTGGGAAGTTGCACAAACAAGGAAAAAAGGTTACGGTACTAGTCGAGGTAGCGAACAAAGAACTTGAGCGCGCCGCCGTCAAGGCTGGAAAGACAACCGACTTCCTCGTTGTGATCACGCCTGACTGGAAGGTGATTCCGCTCGAGAACTTGATCGCTGAACTCCAAAGCGCTGAGGTCAAAGTTTTGACTGGGGTGAAGGGCGCCGAGGAAGCCAAAGTCGCGGTGGAAACACTCGAGATCGGCGCTGCCGGGGTGCTGCTTGACCCGCGAGAGCGTGGAGCTGGAGAAATCCGCAAAGTGTGTGAGGCATTCGAGCTGCTCACGCTTGAAAAGCTTGAGCTCGTGCCAGCGAAGGTCACTACAATTCGCCCCGTAGGTATGGGCGATCGAGCCTGCGTTGATACCACCTCACTCATGAGCGTTGGCGAGGGGATGTTAGTGGGAAGCCAGGCGGGTGGTATGTTCCTCGTCCATTCAGAGACGCTGCTAAGCGAGTTCGTCGAGCCTCGCCCATTTCGAGTGAACGCGGGGGCAGTGCACGCCTACATCCGATTGCCCGGGGGAAAGACGAAATACATGTCGGAGTTAGGCGCGGGTGACGAGGTACTGCTCGTAAACGCTAGAGGCGAGGCCCGGGTGGGCGTGGTCGGACGGGTAAAGATAGAGCGCCGGCCGCTGTTGCTCGTTGAGGCCGAGCGTGAGGGAGAAAAATTCAAAACGCTGCTCCAGAATGCTGAGACGATAAACCTCGTCGACAAAGGGGGAAAACCGATCTCGGTGGCGAAGCTTAAGCCCGGTGACGATGTGCTCGTGCACATCGAGCGAGCTGGACGACACTTCGGTGTCAAGGTTGAGGAGACCGTAATCGAAAGGTAGTTGACAGGGGTGTCAACCGATTAACAGGAGTGTAAACTCTGTGGAAACGCTTAAACTCGGTAAGCATGAAGTGCGAACACCCGCCGTCTGTGGGGCCGTAATTGGCCAGGATATCGAAACAATGCGCGCAAGTGTAGCTGGGGCAATCGATCAAGGCGCTGATTTGATCGAGCTCCGCATCGACGGACTACATGATTCCGCTGGCTGGGAGAAACTGCTGCCTGTCAAAGTACCGGTGATCCTGACGAACCGCCCGGAGCGAGAGGGGGGCGGTTTCAGAGGAGATGAAAATAAACGCATCGAGGTGCTGCTCCAAGGTATTGCACAAGGAGTTTCCTGCGTCGACATTGAACTCTCGACCCCCGAGCCCCTGCGCGAGCGGGTGGTGTCGCAAGCCAAGAAATCCGGTGTGGCCGTGTTGATGACTCACCACGATTTTTCCTTAACACCATCCATCGAAGTGATGATCGACATCGCAAGGCGCTTAGCGGGGGCTGGGTGCGACCTTGCGAAGATCGTGACATTCGCGGAGGGCACAAAGGACGTGCTCCGTATGCTTGACTTTCTAGCTCAGGTGCAGGATGAGGTAGCGGTGCCCATCATAGCCTTCGCAATGGGAGATGCCGGCAAGATAACGCGCATTGCCGCCCCAATGTTCGGTTCACCCATCGTCTACGCGGCTGCGGGCGAGGCAACTGCGCCCGGACAGCTCGATGTCGCGACGACGAAGCGCTTGTTAGATGAGTTGATTCCCAAGGAGAAAAGATGAACTTGGCGAAGCTCAAACTCTTCGCGTTGATAGGCGACCCAGTCGAGCAAAGCCCCTCGCCAGCCATGCACAATGCTGCCTTACGAGCTCTTGGGCTTAACTGTGCCTACATCGCCCTCCGCGTGCCAAAGTCCATGCTTACCGACGCAATTGCTGGCGTCCGGGCGCTGGGTATCGCTGGGCTCAATGTCACTATCCCTCACAAGATAGGTATCGTCGGCCTGCTCGATGAGTTCGATGAGTCCGCGGGCTTGGTAGGCGCGGTCAACACAGTCAAAAACAATCGGGGGAAGCTCATCGGGTTCAACACCGACGGGGAGGGTGCCCTTCGAGCGCTTGAGGGGAAGATTGGCTCCGTTAAGGGGAAGGAAGTGGTGCTCTTGGGTGCAGGGGGGGCTGCCCGCGCCATCGCGTTCTCAATAGCTAGGGCGGGCGCGAGGCTCACAATCGCCAACCGCACCGTCTCGAGGGCGCGAGCGCTGGCGTCGACAATCGAGCAAAAGCTAAAGGTAAATGTGGAAGTAGCTTCCTTGGGCCGCGCCGAACTCACCAAGGCTTTGAAAAATGCGGGTGTCCTCATCAACGCCACGTCAGTCGGGATGCACCCCAAAACTAACAAAACCCTCGTGAGTGCAAGCATGATGCATCGTGGGCTTGTCGTTTATGACATTGTTTACGAACCTCTCCGGACGAAGTTGTTGCGAGAGGCCAGACGAGCGGGGGGAAAGACCATCGATGGATTGGGAATGCTCGTGCATCAAGGCGCACTAGCGTTCGAGATTTGGACTGGCAAGCGTGCGCCCATTAAAATTATGGAGGCTGCAGCAAAACGGGAGTTGAGGGGGAAAAGCAGGTGAAGGTCGCTGTCATTGGCGCGGGCGCGATGGGGCAATGGTTGGCTGGTTTCGCCAAACAAAATTTGGGCGAGGTTGTAGTCGCAGATGTCAGCGCAACCAAGGCCGAG
>CAYSRF010000071.1:0-3753 GCA_964433595.1 Hadarchaeota archaeon (SeqCode)
TCTTTCCACCGCTTCTCAGGCCAATGATGACATCGCCCGGTTTGATTTTGTCCCCACTTATGACCTCTGGTAATTTAACGCGAGCGCTTATCGTGCCTGAGACATCCAAGGTTCGAAGCTGATCGGGCAGGTCGGCCGTCTCACCGCCTAAAAACAAGATTTTTATCCCATGTCTTTTCAGCACATCGAAACATCCTTTAAACCCAGAATTAAGGGCGACGAGAAATTCTTTCTTCGAAAGTCTGAATGTATTTATCGCGACGTAGTCGACGAATCCCACCGGTTGAGCGCCAACGCAGATGATGTCATCCACGTTCATCGCAACGACATCTTGGGCAACGCTTTCAAACCACTTGAATTCACCTGTTTCTTTCCAGTAGAGGTAGTTCTGAAGCGGTTTACTCCCAGCACCATCGGTATGCAAAAGTACCCCGTATCCACGCAACTGAGGGTCGCTGGCCACAACACAGAAAGCTTGCGGGAAGAGATTCTGCACGGTCGCCCTGAAAGTCTCGATACCTCTTTTCCGCACATCCACGCCGATTTCAGCATATTTTGACACGATCGACCCCCTTTTGTAAAACTCCGAGACGAATGTGGTCAAGTATAGCTTGGAAATTAGTTCCCCGCCCTGAAACCAAGACACCGAGTACTTCCTTAGTCAAAGCTCCCCCTTTTAAAATACCTTTTTAAACTTAAAACGTGACACCTTCCGCTCAGTCACTAGGATATCTATTGGAACATCACGTAAAGTATTGGACAACTTCTCCACCACTTGTAATTCGTAAGCTAAACCAATGAAAGGTATCGAGGGTTTAACTAAAGCGACCTCGCGCAAAAGCCTGTCAAAGTATCCCCCGCCGTAACCAAGCCTGTGTCCTCGAAGGTCGAACGCCACGCCTGGCACGATTATGAGGTCACTCTCATGCGCTGGTATAAGTCGTTGACAGGAAGGCTTCGGCTCGAGGATGCCAAAAGCCCCGGGCGCCAGCTCTAAATCATAATCTCGCAGTTCGGAAAAGAGCACTTTTTTGGCTACTTTATCGACGATTGGCACGAGCACGCGCTTGCCCATCTGCAGGCTCTCCTTAATCATTTGCTCGGTTTCGACCTCGCGGCTGGCTTGCTTAGCAACGTAAAATGCGATGGTCTTTGCCCTTGTGAATTCGGGCAACTCAAAAAGTAGCTTTTGGATCTGCGCGCTCTTTGTCAGTATCTCTTCTTTAGAAAGGCCCATCCTCAGTGATTTGAATTTCTCTCTGGTGGCTCTTTTCCCACTCATCACTGCATCCCTTCAGCAAGCTTTGCTGCTATCAAGGCATTGTGCAGCAGCATCGCACGCGTCATCGGCCCCACGCCGCCCGGCACCGGAGTGATGTAGGACGCCTTCTCCTTCACGCTTTCAAAATCGACATCACCCTGCAACTTGCCCCCAACGTAGTTCATGCCGACATCGATGACGACAGCGCCCTCCTTCACCGTGCCCTTTCTGACTACAAAGTTCGGACGTCTGCCCACTGCGCTAACCAGCACATCGGCTGCCAGGGCGTGTTTTTCCAGCCCCTGGGTTTTTGAGTGGCAAATGAGAACTGTAGCGTTTCTATCCAAGAACAATTTTGATAGCGGCTTGCCCACGAGGTCGCTTCGGTTGATTATCACCGCAAGTTTGCCTGCGAGTTCGATTCCATAATGGTCAAGCAACTTTACTATACCCTTAGGTGTGCACGGCAACAAGTCGTTTTCAAAATCATACATGCCTAGCCAGAGCTTCCCCACGTTGTAAGGATGCAACCCATCCACATCTTTTTGAGGCTTTATGCTAGCTGCTATCTTTTTCTTATCGATGTGGGGCGGTAGGGGCAATTGCACAATTATTCCATGGACTTCGCGGTTCTTGTTTAGCTCATCAACGAGTTCGAGGAGTTCCTGCTCAGCTGTGTAGGTGGGAAGCTCGCTGAGCCTGAAACCGATGCCAACCTCCTCACAATCCCTGCCCTTCCCTTTCACATAAATCCTTGAAGAAGGGTCATCGCCGACCAGTATGGTAGCTAGGGTTGGAGTTATACCCCGTTCTTTCTTCACGATTTCCGCGCGCGTCGAGATATCTCGCTTAAACTTTTCTGCTAGAGCCTTGCCATCCATTATCACTACCATAAACCCACACGCAAGATTTTCGCAGTCATCTCAATATAACCTATTGCTCGCAGCTGGTCATAATGCTTAGAATTCAGGGGGGTGCCTCTTTCCGAGCCTATCCTTATATTTCAAAAGGATTGGTTTGACGACCTCGTTCACGAATTTTTCGCATCGCTCACGAGCGTCACCTAAATGTTCAGTCGGATTTAACAACTTGTCGATCTCCTCTCCGCTCAATTTAGAACTTATCGTCCGATCTTGTTTCAATAACTGAGGCAATGGGTTTTCCTCATTAACCATTACCCGCTCCCAAGCTTTGAACGAGAGTTTGCGAAGTTTCTCATGCATGCGCTGTCTGTCCCCACCTCGTTCGACGAGTTTCATCAAAATAGCTTCCGTCCCTGCAAACGACCCGTATTTTTCAAGGTTTCGCTTTATGATCACGGGATAAACTCTAACATCCCGCACAATTCGATCATAAAGCATTAAACACTCGTCAGCGGCCAAGAAGCCTTCTGGTATGACAATCCTTCGGTTCGCTGAGTCGTCCAAAGTTCGCTCGAAAATTGTCTGTGCTGCATTTTCCCACACAACTCTCGGTAGCGTGCCAACGTACCTTGCTAACGAGCACATCCGTTCAGCAGTTACAGGATTTTTCTTAAAAGGCATCGCAGAAGAGCCAACCCGAGCCTCCTTCATCGGTTCAGACATCTCTCCATATGCCGGAGATTGCATATGCCTCAAATCAAGGCCAAACTTATGCACACTCTGCACGATGCTGGCTAACACGGACAAAACCACGTAATCGAGCTTTCTTGGAGAGGTTTGAGTCGAGACGGGGTACGCTTTTAACCCCAGTTTTCGCATCACGTATTCTTCGAGATCGGCGGGTTTACCTTTGCGGCCCAACAATCTCTGGAAACTCGCAGAAGTTCCGATCGCCCCTTTTATCCCCCTTCCCCTCATGAAGTTCTCAAGCAGATTTTCCACGTTGTAAATGTCCAAAGTGATATCTTGAGCATAGTTCGCAAATCGATAGCCTAAAGTCGTCGGTACCGCCGGCTGCAGATGAGTCCAGCCAATACATACCAAATCCTTGTATTTCGTTATGTGCTTAGATAGAGAGCCCAAACAATTGACCAACCTCGTTAAAATTATGCTAAACGCGGCTTTCATCCTCAAAACATCCGCGTTGTCCTCGATATCCATCGATGTCGCGCCAAGATGAATTTTGCCGCCGCCGATTGGGCATTGCTCGGCATACGCTTTAATTTCCGCCATCAAATCGTGCCCGATCTTTTTCTCAATCTCGTGAGCCCTTTTAAGGTCAACGTGCTCTGGGCCCATCTTAGATTTTAAATCAACAAGTTCTTTCTGAGTAACAAGACCATATTTTGATTGAGCTTCGGCAAGAACCACCCAAATTTTTCTCCACGTTGCCCTATAATTGATTTCAGAAAAAATCTTTCTCATCTCGGGGCTACCGTATCGCCACGTAAAAGGGGAAAGGAAAGCTCCATAATCGAATTTTGTCGTCATTCCCTCACCAAATCAATTATTCTTCGCTCTTAGCCTCTTTAACCTTAGCGGAGAATTGAAAAATCTAGAGCTATCCAG
>CAYSRF010000072.1:0-3753 GCA_964433595.1 Hadarchaeota archaeon (SeqCode)
AGTCGTCCCAGCACTCGTACTTGCACGCGCCCTCCTGTTCAAAGCGTTTGATTTGCATAATACTCGGTGCACTTGGGGACCCAACTATAAAATAGTTAGGACCGTGCCATCAGCACGCAACTTGGTCATGAACGTGTCAAGATTCGAACCAAGATTCAAAATTCAGCATGTTGAAAGTCGTTGCATTCTCGCTTACTCAACCTTTACAAACAGTAGGAAACAATCCAAACTTCCTGGGGGGTAAATAACTGCCGATAGATTAATTAGTCATTATTTTTAGATTGACATGTGCTAGGGGAGTGGGGGAACTAGGTTTCCCTTTTCTTTTTATTCTTGTTATGGGACAGCAGGCTTGCACATGTGATAGCCCGGAACTTGGCCCAAGTTTCTTCACGCTTGACTTATTCGCGGCCCCGCCGGGATTTGAACCCGGGACTCACCCTCCGCCAGGAGAGCGGGTATCCAGGCTTCCCCACGGGGCCGACCTGCTACCCCCACGCCTTTGGGCGAAGGTTGTTTATAGGGGGGAAAATTTGGTGTAAAAACCCTACTGACATTATGACTTAGCTATGCTTTCACTTGCCGCTTTTCCGTTGCGCTTTGCCCAGGCGACTCCTCGACCCAAACGGTTATACGACGCACATTCGGGTAAGGCAAATTCTTCACCACCTCATCAGCAACAACTCGCGCAAGCTCCTCCACGGTGGTGTTAACGACGGGAAGCCAGACGACATCCTCGCTGGGGAACTCGAACTCACGGCCGTGCACAGAAATGCGAGTACTTTCTCCCTCCAAAAGGCGTTTGAGAGAGCGGTTGTTCTCGGGTAGTAGCAAACGATGATCGTAACTATCACACAAACTTTTTAAAAAACTCTCGAGGTCGAAAAAATCCACAACGAGACCCCGCTCATCAGGCTCTCCCTCGACGGTCACTCCAACGCGCCAGTTGTGCCCATGGAGGTGTTCACATTTCTTGTGCCCTATGATAAAGTGTGCGGCCGAGAAACCCAAACCCTTCGTGAACTCGATCAGCATCAGAGCACCTTCATCAGTTTGTGCATTTGAGGTATTATCGCTATCTGCTTGACCCCCGCGCGGGCGGCGGCTTGAGTGAGGCGGTACACATGTGTCATCGATGGGGCGCTGCGAACCTTTCGCGCGGGTGTCACCGGCTGGATGACAAGGGGTATCCGGGCGATCTGCGTGAGGTGTTTGCACACGTGTGTAATGGTTTTTGGTCGGGTAGAAGGGAGCACCACTATTTTCACAAAAGTTTCCACCCCTCGCCCGAGTGCGAGCTTAACGCAAGCCAACTCCTCCTCGAACAAACGACGCCAGCTCCTGCGCGGTACTGCTCGGTGCTCGGGGAGCTTGATGTCGATCGCGACGAAGTCGAGATAGCGGATAACTTTCGCCATCGCTTTACTGCTCTCTCCACTCGTTTCTAGATAGGTGGCGAAACCAGCTCGTCTGCACGCGCGGGCGACATCGACAAGGAAATTCCCCGCCAGAAGGGGTTCCCCACCAGTCAGCGAGATACTGTGAGTGTCTAGGGTTGCCAAACGTTTGACATGTTGAAGCACTTCCCTGGACGTCATCGGGTTCCTCACGCGTCTGAATTTCATTGAGGTCGGCTTCGTCTCGGCTTCGCATGCGCTGAGACGAAACTTTCTAAACTCCTTGGTGTCACAAAAATTGCAGTTGAGTGAACATCCAGCAAAACGCACAAAGACCTGACGCCTGCCAATGTAGAGACCTTCGCCCTGCAGCGAGTTGAATATCTGCCCGACATAACCTTCGCTCACTTTATGTCCCAACATTACTGATATAACAAAACTTAAGTGTAGAGCCGCCGGTGGGTCACGATCCCACGACCTATCGCTTACAAGGCGATTGCTCTTCCAACTGAGCTACGGCGGCCCAAATATCCGTGAACCATTGAAGAAAAATACATTTCCTCGAGCGCTCGTAACTAAAACTTGGTGAACTCCTCAAAATAGTTAGGGTAGCTTAATCACTTTTTCAATCGCCGCCAACTGCTGCTTTTCGAACTTACTCGAGTCTATTTGAACGATTAGATTCGAGTTGTTTCTGTAACACAATTCTGTCATCTCCTTCAGGAAGTCCATCGCCTTTTCAAGCCCGTTGGCCACGATGAGCTCCTTGAGGCAGTCCACAAACACTACCGATTTCCGAGGCCTCGCGAAGAAGTAGTTGGAGACAACACCGATAGCTTTGTCCAGCTTCTCCAGGGGCACCGCCACTTCACCGCTCACCCGCTCGGGCGTCAGGTAGAGGATGGGACTCCTCGTCAACTCATACTTCTCCCTTATCTTGTTTGGGTGCAGGGTCGTTAGCCATAGCCCGGAGACACCGTGCGTCACCTGTTCCTTGAAAATTTTGGGGCCTCGCTCGGGTTCCTTGATCAGGTAGTTGCGGCCCTCTTTTAACCTGTACTTCAACTTTGTCCTCAGCAGTGCCTCGGGCGCAGGCACGAAAAATTTGGTTATCGGCGGGAGGACGAACAGCTTGTATTTTAGAATCGCATAAGCGACTATTCCCGCTGCTACCACGCAGGATAGAGCAGCTAACTCCATTACCACAATGCCAATCATCGGAAGCACGAGGTCTGTTGTGCTGCTGATAACGAGGGGGATTAGAAATGCCCCTATTAAAATCAAACTCTGTTTCTTTTCCACGCTTACGAAACTCTTCTTATAAACTCGGGAACAGAAATAGGCTCCTAAAACGATGTATAAGAATATGTAGATCGTATATGTCCAAACTAAATCTCCCGGCAGAACCGTGTTCCCCCATGGCATCTCAGTAATTTTTAGTTGGAAAATTAAATCGGTCGACCAAGCCAAGTAAAGGAAAATGATTGGTGGGCCGTATAATACTAAGTATACTAGTTTATTCCTCAAGATCTTTTCTCTTTTTGCGAAGATCAACGCAAAATGAAGGACCATGCCACCTACGAAGCACCAACCAAACGCTGATACCCTATACCACATCAAGGACGTTGCTTCTTGGGTTATCCTGTGCATAAACTGCCCGAAACACCAGACTGTAATGACAAACGCTAACAATGTGAAGATCCTATTTATGGTGCTTTTCGGGTCTTTGTGAAGAACATAAAACCCAATACATGCGCCGAGAATGGCTGCGACCAGCGAGGGTATCGCATATGGGTTCATCGTCTCACTTTTCTACCCTTTTTGCGAAGTTTGCGCTTTTGGCGTGGGGCAATGCGCTTTCGGGCTCTGAGGTGGGCAAAGACAGCCTGTGCGAGCTTCCTATACTCGATCGCGGCTGGCGAGTTTGGGGCGTGAAGGACCACGGGGACTCCGCGGGTTACGCTTTCCTCGACCATGTCGTCCTCCGGCACTACCGCCATGGTCGGCCACCCTAGAGTTCGCTTGATATCCGAGGTTGGGATCTCGAAGCGCTTACCCGTGACCCGGTTCAGGACCACTCCGAACACTGGGATTTTGAGGCGATCTGCGGCCCGGAGGGTCTGGAGCGTTCCTGCGATCGCTGGAACTCGCGGCTGGCAACAGATTAGCAACTCATCGCACGCTTTCATGCTCGCGAAGACCTCAAGACCAAATCCCGGGGCCGAGTCGAGTATGACCACATCGTATTTTTTTCTGATCTCATCTAGTATGCCGCGGAGGTCGATCGAGCCGAGCTCTTCTGTGAATGCAACGGAGCCCGGGATGACGTGGAGCCCATAGTCGGTAATGCTAATCG
>CAYSRF010000073.1:0-3501 GCA_964433595.1 Hadarchaeota archaeon (SeqCode)
GCGCCGCTTCGTGAAATCGATAAACTGATAGAGCAACGCCAGCTCCCCGGGGCGCATCTTAGGGTTGAGCGAGCCACAGGCGGTCGTCGCGAGTATTCGTTTTACGCCCAGCTCGCGGAGCGCCCAAAGGTTCGCGCGATAGTTGACGAGGTGAGGTGGCGCGGTGTGTCCCTTACCGTGGCGAGGCAAGAATGCAACTCGGCGCCCACCCAACTTGCCGATAACGATTTCAGGTGAGTTACCGTATGGGGTACTCACGACGGTGGTACTCGCCTTCTTGAGGATGCCTATTGAATAAACGCCGGAGCCGCCGATTATCGCGATCTCCGCCCTCATTTCCCTAACCTTCGCTCCCGCCCTTGGTAGGTGCGGATGGCGCGCAGGAACTCGATCTTGTTGAACTCAGGCCAGTTCGCCTCGCAGAAATAGAGCTCGCTGTAGGCCGACTGCCAGAGCAGAAAACCGCTCAACCGCTCCTCCCCGCTGGTGCGGATGATCAAGTCCGGGTCAGGCATGTCAGCAGTGTAGAGGTGGCTATTTATGATACTTTCGTCGATATCGCTGGGTTTGAGCTCGCCTCGTTCGATGCGTTCGCATATCCGCCGAACCGCCTCGGCGAGTTCGGCTCTGCCCCCATAGCCAACAGCGATGTTTAGGGTGTAGCCATCATAGCCCTGAGTTACTTCCTGTGCTTCCTCGATCGCTCTCCTGACCTGCTCGGGTAAACAACTTAGATTGCCTATCGCGCGGACGCGTATTTTATACTTATGAATGCGCTCATCCTTCGCCACCTTTTTGAATTTCTCGGCAAACAGATCCATGAGCGCTTTTACCTCCTCGCTTGATCGGTTGAAGTTCTCGGTTGAAAAGGCGTAGACCGTGATGTATTTGATGCCGAGTTCTTGGCACCACTTTAACACCTCTTCGAGCTTCTTTGCCCCCAGCGCGTGCCCCTGCAGCTTATTTAACCCTGCTTTCTGCGCGAAACGGCGGTTCCCGTCTAAGATTATCGCTACGTGCCGCGGGATGTTTCCCTGCTGTTTTACCTCCTCCAACAGCTGTTGTTCGTAGTACTTCGCCGCCATGGCTCGCAGTCTTGCCACGCCCGGCAATTTCGCTATCGGGAGTTTTTCGATGATCATACAATCCCGAAACAACTACTCCGTGCTGCTTTAAACTTTTAGGGCACTGCACCCAACAAACTGTTTTGACTTCGCCGTGAATATCGCCGCCGTGATATCGTGGATTAAAATTTAGGGTTCTAGAAAGCTTACGAAATGTAATCTAAAATTCTCCAGTTTTATCAAATCACCATAAAAAGCGCCAAAAACTCAAAAACGAAAAATTTTTAACTATAAAAAAGAGAATGAAATCACTTTTGGAGGCTGACGAGGATTGGGGGTGAATAACCTCCCAAGGCAGAAAATGTGTCACACGTAAGCAAGATTGAGCTCCGTGGGTTTAAATCATTTGGAAACACGAAGGTGAGCATCCCCCTTTCGAGGGGCTTGACTGCCATCGTCGGCCCAAACGGTTCGGGCAAGAGCAACGTCGTCGATGCGCTCTGCTTCGTGCTGGGGGGGATGAGCGCGAAGCTCATGCGCGCCGAGCGCTTTTCTGATTTCCTCTTTAACGGAGGCAACGGCCAACGCCCAGCTCCTTTTGCTGAGGTTTCACTCCATTTCAATAATGAAGACGGTGCGCTGCCCATCAACTCGACGACGGTGGCGATATCTCGAAAGGTGGACCGCAGCGGCAAATGCGTGTATCGAATAAACCGAAAGCGCGCCTCTCGGCAGGAAATCATTGAGATGCTCTCGAAGACCATGTCTAGCCCCGGGGGCTACAACTTCGTCATGCAGGGGGACATCGATCGCTTCATAAAGATGGACCCGTTCGACCGCCGGACGATCATCGACGACCTCGCGGGGGTCGCGGAGTATGATGAAAAGAAGCAACGATCGCTTTCGGAACTCCAGCGCGTCGAGATTAATCTCAACTCGATGAACGCTATCATCGGCGAGATTTCGGCGCAGATGGAAAAACTCCGATCTGAACGGGAGGGCGCCATTCGATATAGGGAGCTGAATCAGGAGCTTGGGCATACCCGAGCCGCGCTCCTCAGCGTTCGGCGCGCCACTTGCAGGAGAAAACTTTCTCAACTGCAACAGAGGATAAAAGTGAAGGAAGAGACACTGCAAGAACTGCGTGACAAACGCCGAAAAATTCTCGAGGAAGCTGGGAGCTATGATCGAAAAATTGGGCATCTAGAGAGACTCATTGAGGGGAAACAAAATACCGGCGCATTTGCGGAGGCGGGAAAAATACGCGAACGCCTCAAATTGTTCAACGAAATGCTCAACTCGACAGCGGAAGAGCATGCGAAAATAGAGAGCGAAATCGCTGACCTTAGTGTCCGCATCAAAAAAATTGCCCCCCAGAATGAGCGAGATCTTTCACTTGAAAAAATAGCCTCGCTTTCCTCGAAATTTGAAAATCTTTACGCGAGGTTTAACGTGCTGACTCAAGCCCTCGATTCAAGCAGATCGCGTGCCGAAACTGAAAAAGTGCTTCAAGAACTCCGTGGGGTTCTGGATGATTTACGTGCCATCTTAGGCGACTTTCCCAAACATTTTAGGCAGGCTTCAGAGCTTCTTGAGGGCGCACTATCGCTCGGGAAACCAAATGAATCTGAGGTGAGGTCACAACTTCGGCACCGCCTAATAAGCTTGGAAGCTGTGCGCTCCCAGCTGAATGATAGGCTGAAACAGCTACAACAACAAGTCCAGGAAGCCCAGATTGAGCTCGATAGAGTCACCGTGCTGGAAGAGAAGGATCGGTCCTCGGTCGGGACCATTCGCAAGGAAAGGGAAAAACTTCGGTACAAAGTCGGAAGCCTCAAGGGGAAAGCAGGCCACCTAGAGAATGCAATAGAGCAACTTAGTAACGAACTGCAGGCATTCAGGGTCGAGGAGGCCTCGCTGCGACCCCAACTCGAAAATATCGAAGGAGAGATAAAGCAAGTCAAGATAGAGGTTGAGATTACTCGTGATGTCGATCCGGCCAAGCTCGAACGAAGAGTTGGAGCTCTAGAGGCAGAGCTTGAGGCGCTCGGTCCTGTGAACTTCAGGGCTATCCAAGATTTCAGAAATGCCGAACGCCGTTACAACTCCGAAAAATTGAAGCACGACAAGCTGGTCGCGGAGAAGCAGGCGATCCTCGATTTCATGCGAGAAATAGATGAAAAGAAAAAAGAAGTGTTCATGCAGACTTTCAACGAGCTCTCAAAATACTTCAGCAAGATCTTTAGCGAGCTATCGCCGGGAGGCGTGGCAAGGCTGATTTTGGAGAATGAGGAGAATCCATTCGAGGGAGGACTCGAGATCGAGGCCAAACCAGCTGGCAAGGAGATTGCTCGCGTGGGGGCCCTCTCGGGCGGGGAAAAGGCACTAACCGCGCTCGCTTTTATCTTCGCCCTCCAGCGCTTCCGACCCACCACCC
>CAYSRF010000074.1:0-3484 GCA_964433595.1 Hadarchaeota archaeon (SeqCode)
CGAAGTGAGGATCACGCGCTGGCTCATAGGATTCGGCTTTGATGTCGACCTTGGAATAGCCAGCTTTGATCAGCACCATGCTTGCTGCGTGAGCCATGCGAGTTGCGATGTGGGCTGGTAAGCGGACGCAGTGAGCCACGCCAGCGATGTGAGCCACCTTCCCAGACTCCGTCAACTTGAGTGCTTGAAGCTTTTCGAGGGGTTCGATGTGGGCGCGCACGATCCCTCCGCCTCGCGGGTAGTGGCCCCTGCGAACGCATTCGGCCTCACTCCGATAGCCCATCTTACGCAGTACGGGCAGGGTGACATTTTTTAGAAAGTCGATAGGTGGCGCGAGTGGGTTATCAGTCCCGCCGGTGATTTCAACCTCCACAGGCCTGCGCGCAAAAGCTGCGGCTGGCATCAAGATTTGCAGAATTAGCGTGGTGCTGCCCGCGGTTCCTATGTCGACGCGATACCTGCCGCCCTCTATGGTAGTGGGCTCGAATTTGAGTTCCTTCGAGTGAAGTCCCAGCCCTTCAACTCGAGCGCTCGTGAGCTCAGCAAGAACTTTGACGCCGTGCATGTGTTGGGGCTGGAGCCCTGATTTGGTTCGCTTGGCGCGAATATTGAAAATGTGAATAGGGCGTTGACTAACCGCGCTCAGCGCTAGGGCGGTACGAAGTACTGCTCCTCCACCCTCGCCGATTGAACCATCAACCTCGATCATCAACAGAAGTTAGGTTCTTTAGATATAAGAATTGAAAAAGATAATTGTTCGATCTCATGTCGGAATTTCAATCCCGCGTCCTGAAGTTGGTTTCGATGGTCCCGCGAGGTAAGGTGACGACTTACAAGGAGCTAGCTCTGGCTCTGGACAGACCCCGTGCTTACAGGGCGGTGGCAAATGCTTTGGCGAGAAATCCTAATCCAGTAATGATCCCTTGTCATCGCGTGGTGAGATCGGATGGTAGAATTGGGGGTTACAAGTTGGGTGCACGACGAAAGTCAAGATTGCTCGCCGGAGAGGGTATCGAAGTCAAGCATGCAAGAGTCAATCTAGAGAAGTATTTGTTTAGGTTTAAGGCAACTTAACCGAGTTATCCCTTTTCACTTTTAGTCCCAACGTATCTGTAGATACGGCTTGGCTTGCCCCTACCGCCGAGCCCGTTCGCCGCAAGTTTCGTTTGCTCGGTTGGCTGTACCAACCCTTTTTCAACCAGTTTCTGGACCGTTCGCCAGACGGTGATTTTTGACGCTTTTGTCAGCTTCACGAGTTCGGGGATGGTAAACTCCTTCAGCTCCATTATATGCCCAACTATCTCCACGTCTCTCACTGTCATATCGTGGAGCCCGTGTTCGAGCAGCGTCGATGTCGCACCGCCCCGCATTTGCCGATACCCGGCCCAAACAGCGAGGACCACAACCCCCATCGCGATGCCGATGCTCGCGGCAATCGGTAGGGCATTGATCGGCTTTGTCTCCGTAGTCGTCGTGTTGGAAAACATGACCGGTTCCCCGGTTGCTTGTGCCTGTTCATAGGCATTTGCTGGCACACTTATCTTAGATACCATGGGGCTAAAACCTCCACCTGCTGGAAAGCCTGTTTCCGAATCAGGGGCACGGCCATCGTAGTATTTTAGAATCACCGCGTTTACAAGAAATTCTACATTCGCTACATCATATCGTGCATTATCTATGGACACCTGTTTTCCAGAATTTTCGATAATTACAGTTTGGGTTGAAGTAATGATGTATCTTTCACCGTAGAAATGGTCGAGGACAACATAGGATGTGACAGCAGCAGCCCCCAGCACTGCCAAAGCTATCATCGCGCCTAGGAGCCAATTGCGCATGCTCGGCACCGCATAAAGTATCATTTTTGAAACTTAATAAATTATGTTTCCTTTATGAAACTTAATTTAAATCCCAGGTTTGACTATCTTTAATTGGTGAAACAAATTGAAGCGCCAAATTTTGCCCTCCTGGAGATGGTATTTAGTTGAGGAAAAAAGAGCTGAATTACCGTTAGTGACCATTGTCCTGATTGCAGCTACTCTCGCAATTTTGGCTACTCCACTTCTCATCACCACGCTGGGGCCAAGCCAAATTTCTGGATATAACCAACCAAAAAAATTTTCGTCTTATGAGGAACTGGAAAATTTCGTGAGGACCAATGTTGGCGATTACGGCAAATATCCGTATTATACTATCGTTGCAGGTGCAGGTGCTCCTATACCGCTTCCAGCATCAGGCGAAAGTTACGGACGTCAAGACGAAACTCAGGTAGATTATTCCACAACAAATATCCAAGTAGAAGGGGTCGATGAAGCAGACATCGTGAAAAGCGACGGAAAATACATTTATGTCGTTTCCGGGAACAAGGTGGTCATCATCGACGCATACCCCGCCGAGGGCGCTAGAATCCTTTCTGAAATAGAGACTAACGAGAGTCCGACCGAGCTGTTCATAAATGGAGACAAACTTGTCATATTGGGTTGGGCTTTTGTCAAAGTTTACGATGTTTCAAATAAGGAGAACCCTCTACTAACGAGAGATGTTTCTTTCGATGGCCAATATTTCGATTCGAGAATGGTGGGGAACCACGTTTATGTAATAATAAATTCACCAGCAATTTATGATAATAAAATAAATCTGCCCCACATTTCTTTCAATGGCAATACCAAAACAGTTCCAGCGACCGAGATTTGCTATTTTGAAAATATTCACGATTATTCGTACCAGTTCACAACCATAATGGCGATAAATGCGCAAGATGATGGGGAGGAGGTAAAAAGTGAAACGTTCCTCATCGGCGCAACCCAGAATATTTTCGTTTCCTCAAACAACATTTACGTAACCTACACAGATTACTGGGTGTATCCGCTGATGGAGCGGTCAAGCGAAACAAGCGACTGGGAGACGGAAAACACGATTATTCACAAAATATCCATAGCCGATGGGACAATCGAGTACAAATCGGAGGGAGAGGTTCCAGGGCACGTCTTGAATCAATTTTCCATGGACGAATACCAGAGATATTTCAGGATAGCGACGACGACCGGATGGATGGGCCAGAACAACGTTTACGTGCTTGACGGGAATCTCGACATCGTCGGAAGGCTGGAGGGGCTCGCTCCTGGGGAGAGGATTTATTCCGCAAGATTCATTGGCAGCAGGGCGTACCTAGTAACCTTCAAAAAAGTTGACCCCCTTTTTGCGATAGATCTGGAGGATCCCAATAATCCACGAGTTCTTGGAGAGTTGAAAATACCAGGGTACTCCGATTATCTGCACCCCTACGATGAAACTCATTTGATTGGCGTGGGCAAGGAGGCCGCGGACATGGGATCTTTCGCGTGGTATCAGGGCGTAAAGATAGCCCTCTTCGACGTGAGCGACCCAGAAAACCCAATAGAAATATCGAAATACGTAATAGGTGACAGGGGAACCGATTCCTACGCCTTGCAAGATCACAAGGCATTTTTGTTCAGCAAGTCGAAGA
>CAYSRF010000075.1:0-3396 GCA_964433595.1 Hadarchaeota archaeon (SeqCode)
TGGTAGAAGTCGTCCGAACACTGCCATCGCAGTCGAAACTGGTACTTTTCAGCGTCGTGCTATTAACGGAGAAAAACTCGCGCAAGATAGTGACGGGTGATGTGTACGCGGTATACCGCAAACTCTGCCTACAGGGCGGGCTGGACGTGCTAACGCAGCGCCGCGTCAGTGATTTGATTTCCGAGCTTGACATGCTTGGGATCATCAACGCCCAGATCATCAGCAAGGGTCGCTACGGGCGGACCAAGAAGATAACGTTGAGCATCCCGCCAATCCAAGCGAGGGCAGCAGTTCAGGAGGAGCATCCCATCGGCAGCGTTGAAACGCTTTCCATTCCGCGGCAGCTGACACTTGTGTAAGGGGTTTTTATGGACGACGTCTCGTTGGTTCGCAAGTTCATGGATGCAGACATGCAGCTGACGCTGGACGCGCTCGACGCGCTGCGCAAGCGGGAGGACACGGAGTCCGCTGCCGAGAGAGTGTTAGTTAGCCTTAGGGAAATGGGAGGGAGGCCCTTTTTAATAACGGCCGACCTCATCACAAAAATTCTGGGGGGGGAGAGTGTTGAAACAGGCTCTCCGCCCGCGGTTCCCCCCAGACCGGGCATGCTTGAAGCGGAGGAGGCGCCCAGAGTTAGAGAAATTGCAGAAAAATTGCCCGAGCGCATCCGCACCAAATTCAAACTGAGGGCCAGCGAATTCGAATCCCGCGTCGAGGTGCTTAAGGATATCACCGGACGGAGCTTCACAGAAGGGGAGCTGAAGGATTTCGTGAACGTGTTCAGGGACCGTTATGAGCGTTTGAGCCGCATCCTCCGGAAGCGCGTCGACCTCCATGAGGCGGTCCCGATCAGCAGCCTGAGGAGCTTCGAGGGCAAGGAATTGGTAAAGGTGATTGGGATGGTTTCGGAAAAACGAGAGACCTCAGGGGGCCACGTAGTTTTAGAGATAGAGGATTTGAACGGTCGGGCATCGGCGTGGGTCTTCAAGGGGCAGAGGGAGCTCATGCAGAAGGCGGCAGAGGTGGTCGTGGACGAGATAGTTGGGATTGTGGGGAATGTGCGGAGTGGGGACCGCGCTCCGCGATTGTTCGTCAGGGATATCATCTGGCCTGATCTGCCTACCGCGCGCGAGCTCTTCCACGCTGAGGATCCTGCCTGCGCGGTACTGATATCGGATCTGCACATTGGGAGCGAAATGTTCCTCGAAGACGTGTTTATGAAGTTTGTGAATTGGTTGCGAGGTGAGACGGGCAACGCCCAGCAGCAGGAACTGGCGAGCAGGGTCAAGTATCTCGTGGTCGCAGGCGACATAGTTGATGGGGTTGGGGTGTACCCTCAGCAGGAAGAGGAGTTGCTCATCAATGATATCATCAAGCAGTATGATGCCGCGGCTAAGCTCTTGGCCCAAGTGCCCGAGCACATCACTATCATCATAGCACCCGGGAACCACGATGCCGTGCGCCCCTCCGAGCCCCAGCCGGCGATCCCAAAGGATATTGCGGGAGGTCTCTACGATCTGAACTCGGTTATGGTCGGGAATCCGGCGTGGGTGTCTCTTCATGGTTTTAATTTTTTAATCTATCACGGCAGAAGCTTCGACGATTTAATAGCGACGATGCCCGGGCTGAATCGGCAGAAATCCACACCCCCTATGATTAAACTTTTGCAGAAGCGGCACCTCGCCCCGGTCTATGGAGGGCGCACGGCGATATCGCCAGAGCAGCAGGATTACCTCGTGATAGAGGAAGTACCCGACGTGTTTCACTGTGGTCATATACACGTTTACGGGTACGAGCGGTATCGCGATGTGGAAGTTGTTAATTCGGGAACCTTTCAGGAGACGACTACCTACATGCGGCGGCTCGGGGTGAAGCCTACGCCGGGAATCGTGCCCGTCATCGATCTACAAACCCGCCAAGCTAGGGTGATTCATTTTGCATGAGCTCGCTCAAGCGGTTGATAAAATTTCGGCTTTCATCTTGGACATGGACGGCGTGCTTTATCTTGGTGAGGCTCCGATCAAGGGGGTAGCGGAGGCGGTTAGATGGCTTCAAAAGATGGGCAAGAGGCTAGTTTTCTCCACGAATAATTCGGCTGAAACCCGTGGAGCATATGTACGAAAGTTGGCGCGCATGGGAATCGCAGCGCGCGAGTCAGAAATAATAACATCCGGATTTGTGGCTGCACTTTACCTTAGAAAACGCTCGCCACGAGCTAAGGTTTACATAGTCGGTGAGAAGGGGCTAAGGTTAGAGTTCAAGCAAGCAGGTCTGAAGCTCGTGTCGTACGAGAAGGTTGAGGAGGCAACTCACGTGGTGGTAGGCTTGGATCGTACGGTGAACAATAAGAAGCTGACCGGAGCTCTGCGTGCTCTCCTAGCGGGGGCCAAATTCATCGCGACAAATGCGGATGCAACCTATCCAACCGAGGATGGGCCCTCCCCGGGGGCTGGGGCGATGATAGGTGCGCTCGAAGCCTGCTCGGGCAAAAAGCCGGGTGTGGTGTTGGGCAAACCATCGCCGCGAATGATAAAAATTGCGCTCGGAATTCTCCATTCGAAACCAAGCGAAACGGCAATAGTTGGGGATCGCCTCGATACTGATATAACTGCTGGCAAGCGAGCGGGGCTCACGACTATTCTCGTGCTCAGCGGTGTGAGCAAGAGGCGAGATATCGTGAAAGCCAGGAGGATGAAAATTGTCCCTGATTTCGTTATCGATAGCATAAAGGATTTGGTGGGCAGATGATAGTCGCCAGCCAAGAGATGAAAGCTTACTTCAAGGAACTCGAGCGGCAAATTAGCGAAATTCACGAGATAGCCAAGAAGGCCCGATCGTTAGGCCAAGACCCAGAGCTGGAGCCGGAGATCCCCCAGGCTGAAGACCTCGCCGCGAGAGTCGAGAAACTTGTTGGACCCCTAGGCGTGGCGGAGGTGATACGCGGGCTGGAGAAAGAGATGCCGCGCGAGGAGCTGTCGCTGAAGATAGCTGAGATGATTGTCGATGGTCATTTTGGGAGTTTTCAAGAGCAGCAAGCGGCCGAGCAGGCAGTTCGGGCGGCGCTTGCGATAATCACTGAGGGCATCGCTGCAGCGGCGCCGCTCGAGGGTATAACCCACGTTGAGATAAGAAAAAATTTTGATGGTTCGCGTTATCTCGCGCTTTACTTCGCTGGTCCAATTAGGTCAGCGGGAGGCACCGCAGCTGCGCTTGCTGTCCTCACTGGGGACTTCGTGCGACGAAAGTTGTATCTGGATCCCTACAAACCAACCGATAACGAAATTGAGCGATTTGTAGAGGAGGTGGACCTCTATGCCACCGATATCGCCCACCTCCAATACACCCCGCCATCCGCTGACGACATCCGCGCCGCCGTGCGCAATATTCCCGTGGAGA
>CAYSRF010000076.1:0-3276 GCA_964433595.1 Hadarchaeota archaeon (SeqCode)
CCTTGGAGCGCAGCAGCGCCTCTAGCGCCTGCTTTCGCATGTCGAGCGCCTGAATGCCGGCTGAGTCCTTTTGGAGCAGAAGCTGCATCTCGTCCGAGCAGATGCCCACGAGCACGCGCTCCCCCACCTCGAACGCCTTCGCCAAAATCGCCTCGTGACCATCGTGCAGATAGTCAAATGTCCCGCCGACGACTACTTTTTTGAACTTCACGATAGCACCGATCACTACCTCTTTAGGGCCCGCATGATGTCGCTCCAGCGCTTCGAGAGCGACCGGTGGGTGAACGGTTTTGCGGTTGGGCCGAGATAAGTAGCGACCGTTTGTCCCTCACCCAGCAAATAATATTTTGAAGTAGTCAGTCCATCCAATCCAACAGGCCCCCGCGCGTGGATCTTGCCTGTAGCTATCCCAACCTCTGCCCCCAATCCGTAACGATATCCGTCACCGAACCGTGTAGATGTGTTGAGCATCACGCTTGAAGAATCGACCCCGGTCAGGAACTTGAGTGCAGTTTTCCCGTTTCTGGTGATTATCGCATCGGTGTGTTTAGAACCATACGTGTTGATGTGGTCGATTGCCTCATTGACGCTATCCACAATTTTAACTGAAATTATCAGATCGAGATACTCTGTTTCCCAATCCTTTTCCGTCGCTTTCTTGATGCCGCGCAGGATTTCCCTCGTTCGCTTACATCCTCTGATCCCGACCCCTGCCTCCTCATACCACCTAGCCAATGATGGGAGAAAACGCTTGGCTATCCCACGATGCACTAGGAGGGTTTCAACAGCGTTACACACAGCAGGATACTGAACCTTAGCATCATAACATACATTTAAAGCTTGTTTTAAGTCTGCTTCCCTGTCGACGTAAATGTGACATATTCCCTCAGTGTGGCCAAGCACAGGTATACTAGTGTTAGCTTGGATATACTTCACAAACTCCTTGCTCCCCCGCGGGACGAGCAAGTCTATATATTCATCAAGTTTGAGTAGCTCCCGTACCTCTTGTCTTGCCTCGATGAGCTGGATCCACCCGCGTGGGATTCCAGCTCGCTCAGTAGCACCGCGGATGAGTTCAAAAAAGGCCTCATTTGAATGCTTCGCTTCCTTGCCCCCTTTTAAGATAACCGCGTTTCCAGACTTGAGGCAGAGGGCTGACAGCTGGGGCAGCACATCGGGCCTCGCCTCGAATATTGCTCCAATCACGCCAATCGGACACGAAACCTTGTACAATTCTAGGCCGCGGTCGAGTTCCATCGCGTAAAGTGTCCTTCCTACGGGATCCTCAAGCCTCGTGACGCTTCGCACCATCTTAGCAACCTCGCGCAGCTTGTGATCGCTGAGCTTGAGTCTCTGGACGAACGCCTTGGAGAGTTTCCCCCGCGCTAAGAGACGCTCAGCATCCTCAACATCTTCGACATTTGCACTCAGCAACGATTTTTTGTTTTTTGAGATAGCAGACGCGATTTTTAGAAGTGCTCTATTTTTTGCTTTGGTTGTAATGTTTGCGAGCTTGAGCGATGCCCTGCGAGCAGCCATCGCTTTTGAGATGACCTCGTTCAATTTTTTCTCCTCTCAGGCAGAAAGAGCGTGCCTATGTCCTCGCCTGCCATCACCCGCTCGAGTACTTTCTCCTTCTCGCTGTTAGCTATCACCACGGGTATTCCTGCCTTCGTCACCATTTTTGCAGCCCTAATCTTTGTGCGCATGCCGCCGAAGCCGCGGAAATTCCTACTCGCAAGCTGCTCGACCTCTCGCGTAACCCGCTTGACGGTTTGGATGAAATCTCCACGCTTTCCCTTCCCGGGGTAGCCACTGTAAAGTCCCTCTACATCCGAAAGTATTATGAGAAGGTCGGCACCGGATCCTACCGCCACATATGCCGAGAGAGTGTCATTATCGCCAAGCCTTATTTCATCGACCTCTACGCAGTCGTTCTCGTTCACGATAGGCACCACACCCCATTTCAGCAAGGTCGCGAGGGTGTTTTTGAAATTTTGGTAACGCTTGGGTTTTGTGAAATCCTCCCCTGTCAACAACATTTGTGCAACTGGTTGCTCGTATTCTCCAAAATATTTCGAGTAGACCTGCATCAGAGCCCCTTGCCCGACTGCCGCAGCCGCCTGCAATGAAGGCATCTTTCTCGGCCGGTGCTCTAAATTAATGCGCCCTACACCTGCTCCTACTGCGCCAGACGAGACGATGATTATCTCCTTTCCGCGTGCGCGTAGCCTCATGGTCTCCTCGACGAGCTTCCCGACCTTGCTGGGGTCGAGCCTAGAGCGTTTGTTGGTGATGCTGCTCGTGCCAATCTTAACCACGATTCGTCTTGCTTCCGATAGGTTCTTTCTTTCTTTTGTAATGTCCATCTTCGTCCCCCCTAAAGCGGTCCCAATTTTTCGAGTTGCGCAAAAACTCGCTTCCGTATCTCATCGACCGAAGGAAGCTTCGCAACGATTTTTCCTTTTTTAATCAAGGGAATTAAAACTTGTTTTGTTCTCCCTCCGCAGCTCGGGCACTCAGGAGACGACTCACGAGCGGGCAGAAGAACATCCGTCAAGCATTTGGAGCACCTCCAAGCTCGTTTTAAGCCTCCAAGCTTGCCGCGTTTTGCCACTGGTTTGCCCTCAAGCTCGACAATGTCCATCGCGAAATCGATTGTCGAGGCATTGGTTAATGAGGTCCCAACACCAAACCCATCAGCTCCAGCCTCGGCTAGACCCCTTATGTTATCATCATTGATCCCCCCAGAGACCATTATCTTGACGTGACCGTAGCCCTTGATATCGAGCTCCCACCGGACCTCCCGGACTATCTCCGCAAAATTACCTTTCCTTGAGCCTGGGGTATCGAGCCTAACGCCGTACAACCGCTTGCCGAGTGCATCAGCTGCCATGAGTGACTCAATTTTTTCATCAAAGTAGGTGTCCACGAGCGCTATCCGGGGCACCTTGGGAGGCATCACCTCGTCGAATGCTCGCCAAGCCTTGACCTGATCGCCGAACGCTATTACCAAGGAGTGGGGCATCGTGCCCATCGGTTCCTTCCCGATTGCCTTTGCCCCCACCAAGCTCGAAACCCCATCGAAACCCCCAATGTAAGCAGCGCGGTCGAGCATGGGGGCGAGTGCCGGGTGCGCTCTCCGAATACCAAAAGACATGAGGAGTTTGGTGCCAACGATTTTCCTTAGCCTAGCTGCCATCGTCGCCACCCCCGAGGCGTGACAGAGCAACCCCAGCAAGGGTGTCTCGAGCTCGCAGAACTCCCCGTAGGGGC
>CAYSRF010000077.1:0-3017 GCA_964433595.1 Hadarchaeota archaeon (SeqCode)
ATGAGCACGCCTCGTCTGCGGGTCGTGTGCTGAGTCATCGCCTCTATGAGCACTTCGGCGTCGCAGTAATGATCGGGATGGCAATGAGTAGCCACGACGCAGTCAAGGGCGAGCGGGTCTAGGTTGTGCTGGTGGGAAAGCAAGAGAGCTCCGGGCCCGGGATCAACGTGTATTCTGACCCCTGCGTGCAAGCGGAAGCCCCCTGTCTTGAAGTGCTGGTCGATGGTTTGAAATCGACCGCCACCGCACCCCAGAAATACAAGTTCAACCATGGGATAGCCAATTTTCATTTGCGGCGGAAAAAATAAACCTGCTTAAACAACTTTTGAATTGTATCTTGTAGGGTTACCACTCCAGCATTCCCTGAGCTTTAACCCTCTCGCTTTATAAAGCTCGCGTCACCAGCTTATGCGACTATCAACGAGGTCTCCGTATACCTGACCCCGGGGATGCCCTGGATCTTGCTCACGACAGCATCACCTAGCGCTTTAAGATCTGCGGCCTCGATTCGCGCCACGATATCGAATCTTCCCGCGGTTGCAGCGGCGAATTTGATTCCTGGAAGCTTTTTGACTTCATCCAAGAGTACCAGCGCCTTTCCCGGATCAGTACGGATGTACACGATTGCTTGCATTGCCAACCCCCTTTTTGGGTGGTGGACCGGGCGGGACTCGAACCCGCGCCCTCTCGCTTGCGAAGCGAGCGCGATACCACTTCGCCACCGGCCCCCAAGTTATTTTTCGGGCGCCGAGCTTAAAACTACTCTTCCCACTTGAACAACTTGAGCCCTAGCGTGAGGAAAACTAGAGTGAAGCCGAGCAAAACCGCCAGGGGGCCCGCTATCGCAGCTAGGTCCCCGCCACGCACGATGACATCGAGATAAGCCTTTTGAGCGTGGTAGGTTGGTAGCACCTGCGCGAAATCCTGCATGAATTGTGGCATCATCTCCACCGGCCACCAGAGTCCACCTAATGCACTCATTGGCATAATGACCCCCCAAATCCCGCCAGACGCTGCATCGGGGGATCGCACGATGCCTGCCACTAAAAGCCCTAGACTAATGGCGAAAAACACGACCACGACCCCAACTAACACCATCAACAATACGCTTCCTTCCACATTCATCCCAAATCCCAAAATCCCGATGCCGAAAAACAGCGCGAACTGTACGCAGCCAACGATGAGAGCTGATAATAGCCAGCCGCTCATCAGACCAGCTCTGCTCACAGGGGCTAGGAGGTTGCGCCTGAGCGTTCCAGTTTTGCGCTCGATGATGACTCCCGAAGCGAGGAACATTCCCCCCATCCCCATCATGAACATCGTCCCGAAAGCGGGCACGTAGTGCTGGAACGGATCCCATTCCTTACCGCTGACTGTTCGGCTATCGAGCGAGATGGCGGGTTGCTGCCCGGCGAACTTCTGGTTGATCGCTTCCACGATTCCGATAACCGACCGCGCCATCGTTTCCTTAGTTTCGTCGTAGATTAGGCTAACAGCAGTGCCCCCGGTTAGCAAGTCTTCACTAAAATCGGGAGGTATGATAACGGCGGCGATAATTTTGCCATCGCGTACTTCGGCCTCGGCTGTTGTCATATCGTCTATCTTCGTTAGAGTGAATGCATTATCAAGGGCCAGGACGTAACTCTGTGCAATTTGACTGTTATCGTATTGAACCACGCCTATTTTGATCTCCTCGGCTTGATCACCAAACGCGAACCCAAAAATCATTATCAGCATGATGGGCAAGGCGAGGGCCCAAAACAACTCAGCACGATCTCTAAAAAATAGACGCAAGTTTTTGCTCGCGATCGTGAAAAGCTTCACTTCAATTCCTCAAAGTTTTACCCGTTAGTTTGATGAAGACGTCCTCAAGCGTGGGCTGGACGATGTTCAAAGTTTCTACGTGCACGCCCACTTTAGTTGCTACTTGAACAACTTGGCCCAGCGCGGCATCTGCAATTGGGGTTAACAACCTCACACTTTCTGGAGTGCGGGTTACTTTTTTGATGTTTTTCAGTTTACGCAGCTTCTTGAGTGCAGTGCTGGGCAATCCTGCAGCTTTGAGCTCGATTACCTCGAGTTTGCCTATTGAACGTTTAAGTTCCGCTGGTGTGCCGAGTGCAATGATCTCGCCCCGATCCATGATGGCTACGCGATTGCAGAGATAATCGGCTTCTTCCATGTAGTGGGTGGTCAAAAGGATTGTAACGCCCTCTGCTTGAAGTTGCTTTACGAATTCCCAGATTACTAACCTAGCGGCTGGGTCTAGGCCAGTAGTCGGTTCGTCAAGAAAGAGCAACCGAGGCCCATGCACGAGTCCGACGGCGAGGTTCAAGCGGTGCTTCATCCCACTGGAAAAGGTTTTTACTCTATCATTTGCTCGATCTTTAAGCTGCACCAGCTCTAGCAACTTTCCAGCTCGCTTCCGGAGGTCCTTCCCCTCGACGCCATGAAGTTTACCAAAATAGAAGAGATTTTCCAATGCAGTAAGGTCGTCGTAAATGCTACCTTCTTGTGGAACAACACCGATGATTCTACGGACCTCTTTCGGTTGCTTCCTGATGTCATATCCCTTGATGATTGCTGTACCTTGTGTGGGTTGTAGGATTGTCGACAACATAGCTATGGTCGTACTCTTACCCGCGCCGTTAGGACCAAGCAACCCAAAGAGTTCTCCCTCTTCGATGGTTAGGGTTAGGCGATTTACTGCTTTTCGACCATTGAAAACTTTCGTAAGGTCGTGAGTCTCCACTATAGCCATAATTGAGCCTCACTTGTTTTGGGTTAACCGTTTACTATTTAAGTGCATTAGTTCAGTGAAGTTAGGACACAACGGGCTTTTCTCAGGAAGAGCTTATTAAAGAAACAGTTTAAAACGTTTCTCCGGATTGTGTCTAAGAAAAAAAGGAGTGTTAGAAAAATGGCATACGGCGGAAGATTCGGTGGCCGGAGAAGGGACTTTCCTCGCGAGATGCACAAGGCGATTTGCTCCGACTGTGGTAAGGAATGTGAGGTTC
>CAYSRF010000078.1:0-2789 GCA_964433595.1 Hadarchaeota archaeon (SeqCode)
TGCAGTGGGGGGTGAACTCCGACTCACCCATTGTGCGCTCGACGCAGACGAAGGGAACTCTTTTCATGTAAGCGTGAACGAGTTTCAGGGTTTGCGGCAGCTTCTTCAGGAGCTCCTTTTGCTTTGCGGTTGGGTTCCTTTGTCTAACGTCAAGGCTTCCCACGTGCACCGTTAACGGGGCAATTCTGTGTTTGACCATGGTGTGGAATACGATGTTACCCCACTTGGTACGGACCCCATATTTTTCTGATTCTTGGCGGAGTTGCTTGTAAGTGGGATGCCGGACGTTTGGCTTGTTACGCAGGTCTGTTACTGCTTTAAGGACCTCCTTTAGCGTTTTTTCCACCCAATCCCCATTCCTTTAAAATGTTAACCTTTTAAGCATTTCTGTTAACATTATGTTAAAGGCATGAAAATGGAAGAATTGGACCGAAAAATACTGCTCCAACTTATAAAAAATAGTGAGCAGCCGGTAACAAAAATAGCAAAAAAAGTAGGAGCCTCGAGGCAGACCGTCGCTGAGAAGATAGAACAGCTTAAAGCGGAAGGAGTTATCGCATCCCTCACGGCCAGGCTGAACCCAGAAAAATTTGGCCTAGGCACAAAAGCTTACATCCTTTTGCACGAAGATCCGCGGGGAGAACTTAGACGAAGAAATGTGGCAGCGATCAAGCAATTTCATCAAGTCACGGAATTTTACCGCCTATTTGGAAGATACAGCGCAATCTTGGAAGTATTGGTCAAGGATAGCAAGGAGCTGACCAAGCTTGTCAAGCGAATCCACAGGCTTAAAGGCGTGAGGGAAACCGAAACTTTCATAGTACACAGCGCGGTGAAGAACGTGCCCGAAGCTCCCTTCGTACACGCCCTGAAGTCGACATCTGAGAAATAGTGCATGCTAGATCAATTCGCCGCGGGCGCAAAAGATATTTCTAACTGCATCCAACTCAATGCATTTTTTCACGCACGAGGATTACTAGCAGTAAACTGAGTATAGCAAATGCACCTAGTTTCTTTGCATCTAAGCTTAACTTGCTCCAATTGAAGGCCAGGTAGGAGATCCAAATACCGACGAGGATACTTCCAACGATGGTACTCGTGTAAACCCGCGCCATCTTATCCAATCCACAATTAACCGATATTTTTAACCATATATGGCCCTTCTCGCCTATAGCCGAATCGCCGATAATAATTCCGCGCCCCTATACCCGAGAGCACGACGACTTTGCGCGCGTCGAATTCCTCCTGAGAGATACATTCCGCCTCACTAAGCAAACGTTCACCCCAACCTCGATGTTGCCACTCGCTTGCTCCAGCTTCTTTGCCGACCTGCACGAGCGGGCCGTAAACATGCAACTCTCGCACGAGCATCGACTTAGTAGTTTCGACTTCGGGTCTGTGCGCCTTTGGAGATGGTTTCCTCAACCTCAGGAGCCCAATCAAGATGTCCTGCTCCACATCCTCGAACGACAGGAAGAGTTCCTCGCCCTCTGAAGCGCGATACCGCTCGACTACGAGTTCTATGTCTTCAGGCTTCGGCTCTAACCCGAGCTTGTACCTCACATGCCCGACCTCACGACACCTTATACACCGGCAGCGCGTCCCCTCTCTTCTCATTTTCTCCTGAATCAAAGCTCGTAAATCACCTCGCTTAACGCCCTCCGCTATTAGGTTGACTGGAATGTCTCGCTGGATGCGCTGAATTCTGACCCACTTCGGCACGAGCCGTTTCACCTCAGCGATGAGTTCCACAATTTGCTCGAAAGGATATGGCTTGTACTCTCCCAGCCTCCATAGCTCGTAGAGCTTTGTGCCCGGCATGACGAGCGTCGGGTAGATTTTCAGGGCATCGGGCTTGAACCGTTCATCCTCAAAGAGGGTTTTGAATGTATTCAAGTCTCGCCCATAGCTGGAGCCAGGAAGGTTGGGCATGCAGTGATGCACTACCGCAAATCCGGCATCCTTCGCTATTCGTGTTGCCTCAGCCACATCCTCCACAGTATGGCCGCGATTGATGAGCTTGTAGATGTCATCACAAAGTGTTTGCACTCCCAGCTCGACTCGCGTGGCACCAAGATGGAGCATGAAGTCAATGTGGGGCTCCTTGCAGTAGTCGGGACGGGTTTCAAGCGTGATGTCGCTGATTCGGATCGGCGCATCCTCGGCCACTCGCTGGGACTCTTCAATCGTGAACGCGCTAGCCCCCGATATCGCGTTCAGACATTGCGCGGTGAACCACTCTAGATAATCAGGAGGGTAAGCAGTTAGCGTACCTCCAAACATTATCAACTCTACCTTATCGACCACGTGCCCTATTACCTGAAGCTGCTCGATCCTGCTCCGCACCTGTCTATAAGGATCGTAACCCGCTTGTAGGGCCCTTGCCGAGGCAGGTTCTTTTCCCGTATACGACTGAGTGGTGCCAACGCTAGGCCCTCCCGGGCAGTAGATGCAGGGCTCAGGTTTCGGGCAGGGGTAGGGTTTAGGCATCACAGTGATGACAGAGACACCAGAGATTGAACGCACAGGCTTTAACCTGAGTAGTTGAATTACCCGAGCCTTCTGTTTGCCAGTTGCTGCGGTCAATAGTTCTGAGTTTCTGAAAGGTTTCGATAATCCAAATTCACGACAAACCTGTATTTTAGCCTTGGCTAGTCCTCGCGCATCAGCGATTTCACCGCTCGAGATCTTTTGTAGGATCTCTTGGTAAGCCATCGAAGAGGTATCCATTGTCCTCCCCCTAAGTTAATTTGCGTTCAAGGCTATTTTCTTGATGGTGTGTGGGTGGA
>CAYSRF010000079.1:0-2788 GCA_964433595.1 Hadarchaeota archaeon (SeqCode)
GACCATCAAGCCGTTTGCCGTCCACAATGAGTTTTTCAGGTTTTTCCATTCATTCTCCTCCTTCTGATTTTATTTTTTCAAGCATGAGGTGCACCCTATCGGTCAAGCCGGAGGTATGCGCCTCGCGCTCGATCATGAGTAAGGTCTCGACGACAGCATTGGTCATACGCGGGTCCTTTCCCCAAATCATTATCCGCCCATTCTGTCCGACCTTGACCTTGCACTCGCCAACATCCTGAAGGGTTTTGAGCATCGAGCCCTTTCGTCCAATTACGCGGGGGATTTTCATAGGCGAAATCTCGACCAGCTTGCCCCTCTCAACCCGGCCCATCCCAGGTTCGCTCGCCTCAAGCTGGACGCGCATGTGCTCGTTCACATCTTTGACCCCCGCGACCACCACATCTCCCATGCCTAAGTACTGGCTGATATCCTCGCGGACTAGGTCGACCTTCCGCCGCAACAAATCTGAAACAAAAAGATTTCCAGTGTAGGGCGAGTTTATGTCAAGAATCCAGCCCGAGTGGTGGGAATCCACGACCACCCCTATCACCACATCGCCTCGCTTGGGGATGTAGCGCCCCTGCAGGGGGATGATTCGGATATTTTGCCCGCGCAGGTCCGCGAGACCCACGACCGATGCGTAAACCTGCTTGCCCTCCCGAAACGCGCCTTCGTACACCCGGTAGCCTCCATCGGCGATCAGCTGTCCGGGCACTACCAGCTCGCGATTTTGAACGTAGAGCATTCACAACACCTTCGTTTCGACCTCGCCCCGGGTCAGATCGTTAATCTTGTCAAAAAACTCCCCTTGGATGCCGGCAGGGATCTCCACGATCGCGGCCCAAGAACCATCATTTAACCACTGTTCCTGCTTGATTGTAGCGAAGTCCCTCACAACTTGGTGGGCTTTGGCCGTGTAGCTCGCGGGAATTTTGATCGCGATTCTTCGCGTTTCGAACTTTAGGGGGATAATTGGCAGCAGTAATTTTACGATGCTAGGGAGTTGTTCCTCGGCGCTCTTGGACTCGTCGACATGTACCTTGGCCTTAGCTAGTGCGCCCTCGATTCGCGCGGGTGGATGAGGCAAACCAGTCTGGGGGTTTATCGCCCGCCTCGAGATGAGCGCCACGACCTGTCGCCTTCGCTGCTCGCGCATCTTGCGGCGCTGCTCGGTGGTCACTTGGACCTCGCCCTTTCGGATCACCTGTTCGGCGATTTTTAGCACGTCGAGTGTGCCGAAGACTTTCTGCATCATTTCCTCGGAGGCCGCCTCGCCTTTCTTGGAGTCTTTGAAAATTTTGTCGATGGCGAGCACACTACGCATGTCCGCCTCTTCCCCCGTTCTTAGAGCAAGAGCTAACTCAGGGTCGACAAGTACTTCAAAAGTCGTGCCATGGCTAGACATCCTCGCGATGACCGCGTCCTCAAGCCTTACCATAACCCGCTACTCCTTGGCAGGCTCGGCTGGCGGCTTGGGACCCATTCGCTTTATGTATTTGGCCAGATCCTCGGAACTAAGCTTCTCAAAACGCTTAGTCTTGCTCGGGATGACTGCTATCTCCACCTTCTCGGGGTCGAGCTCCCCCTCGATCACAGCCCGCAGCGCCTCAAGGGCGAGAATAACTGCGTCATCGAGCGACATCTTCTCGTCATAGCGGCGCTCGAGGAACTCCGTGACCGTCGAGGCTCCGCCCCCTATTGCTTGGGACTTGTACGCTGCAACCACACCACTGGGATCGGTTTCGAAAAGGTGAGCGCTCTCCATGTCGACGCCGGCAATCAGCAGCCTAGCCCCAAAGGGTCTGACGCCCCCATGTTGGGTGTAGAGCTGCTTGATATCGCCGATGCGCTTCGCCAGCGCCTGCACGCTAATCGGCTCATCGTAGCGCAACCGGTTAATCTGCGCCTCGATGCGCGCGTGATCGATCAGCACGCGAGCGTCAGCGATTAGTCCAGAAGCTGCAGCTCCGATATGCTCGTCCACTTGGAATATTTTCTCGATTGACACTTCCTCCACTAACTTGCTCCGAACTCTCTTTTCCGCAGCCAAAATCACTCCTTCGTTTACCTTGATGCCCAGGGCTGTCAGACCCCGCTTCACAGCCTCTTGGGCGTATTGAACCTGGAAGAGTTTACCATCAGGGCTGAAGATAGTGATTGCCCTGTCGTAGCCAGCTCCAGGCGGCATAAAAGCCATACATTTACACCTCGTTAATTGATGATTGTGACTGTATCTACTAAAGCAAGAGCATTTATTAATACTTTGGTTAATCGGGTTTCAAAAACTTCCTCTTCGCTGCCTTTATCGTGCCGGAAACGCCCAAAATCACGAACGATGCTTCTTTGCCGCTGATTTTCTTAATGCTCAACATCGCTGCTTTAACCTCGTTGGCCTGCTTATGGCCGCAGCGCAGCAGGCCTCGTCGCGAGTTCGTGTCGTAAAGTACGAGCTTCAGCATTGTTTTGTAGACCTCCAGTTTGCGGGCATGTAAAACGTAATTAATTGTCCACGAGATGTCGCCCTTGCTTGCCTTGCCTACGAGTTCGAACGCGATGTACCTGCGCCTCTGCCTCACTTTTCTCCCACTATCAGTTAACGACTAGTGTTAATAACGAACTGCATTTTACTCCTTAAAACCCACCTCTACCAAAAACCTAGACGGTGGCAGGTCAACCTTGGAGTAGCCTAGATAGCTCACCTTTATCGCAAAGGGTGATTTCATTTAGGTTATAAACGTACGTAAATAGCGGTGGCAGGTGGTGCGATATGGTGTTATTTAAAAAAGGA
>CAYSRF010000080.1:0-2750 GCA_964433595.1 Hadarchaeota archaeon (SeqCode)
TTAAATCTCCCAGCCAAATATGGCCAAATCAAAATTTGTGATAATACCCACTAATCTTCTGTCTTTATCAATAACTGGAATTCTCCTCAACCTTTTGTTTTTCATCAGCTTTACCACTTCTATTATTGTTGAATCTGGGCTACAAGTTATCATCTTTTTTGCCATCACATCTCTAACTTTAGTCTTTTCTGGCACCCTCTTTGCATAAACAACCTTTTCTATTATGTCGCGAAAGGTAATTAGACCTTGAAGTTCTCCAAACTTTACTATCGGAAGACACTCTACATTTCTCTCCACCATTTTTTTCACAGCTTCGGATATACTTTTTTCAGGACCTATTGTCACAACATTTGCTGTCATTATTTTCCGTATTTTTACACCAGTAGTTGGCATTCTAGATATTCTACTGTTTTTCATTCTGATCACCTTCAATTCTAGTGAATGTAAACCTTAAAAAAAGGCGACGGTGTTGTTTCACTCCTCATAATTTCAAAAGTAGCTATCTTCAACAGTAGTTGTAAATAGAAAGCTGTAGTCTGCCGGTATTCCCAAAGACTGGTGTATCATAATTTCATACTTATTAATGTAGGTTTCCTATTAATTTCGGGAGTCGATTTGGCAGACGAAAAAGTGTTGATGGTAATCGCGCCCTCAAACTTCAGGGATGAGGAGCTCCTGCATACAAAGGAGGAGTTGGAGCGCAAAGGAATGAAAACGACGATCGCGAGCGCGAAAACAGGTGAAGTTAGAGGCATGCTGGGTGCGAGAGTGACGCCGGACATCAAGCTCGATCAAGTGAAGGTTGATGATTACGATGCTGTGGTTTTTGTTGGTGGTTCTGGTTCGGCGGTTTACTTCAACGATAAGCGAGCGATCTCAATAGCGAGCGAGGCATTCAGCAAAGGTAAGAAAATCTGCGCCATTTGCATCGCACCGGTAATTCTCGCGAATGCTGGCGTATTAAAAGGCAAGCGTGCGACGGTTTGGGACGGCGAGCACATCAGAAAAATCGAAAGTAAAGGTGCAACCTATACTGGCAAACCTGTTGAGGTAGATGATAACGTCATAACCGCGATTGGCCCTGATGCAGCTCGAGAGTTCGGACGCACGATTGCTAGGGAGCTTGCACATTAGGGGCGATGGTTTGGCCGATGTCTTAATCAAGGACGGCCACATCATCACAATGGATCCTCAACGCCATGTGCTCGATCGGGGCTCGGTAGTGATCGAGGGTGACAAGATCGTTTCAGTTGGTAAGGAAGTCAAAGGGCGAGCGGACACCGTGATCGATGCTCGTGGTAAGGCTGTAGTACCAGGACTAATTAACGCCCATACCCATCTCTCGATGAGCTTGCTCCGTGGCATTGCAGATGATATGCCATTAAAGCCTTGGTTAGAGGACGAGATTTGGCCCGCAGAGGCACACTTAACTGCAAAACATGTATACACTGGCGCTCTACTTGGTTGTTTAGAAATGATAAAGTCTGGTACAACGTGTTTCGCCGACCAATATTTTTTCATGGAGGAAGTTGCTCGAGCAGTTGAAAAAGCTGGCATTCGTGGCGTGCTCTCTTACGGTATCATCGAACACGGCAATCCCAAGAAGCGAAAGTTAGAGATTCAGGCAGGTGAAAAGTTGGTTAAGACTTGTCATGATATGGCAAATGGTCGAATTTTAACCATGTTTGGCCCCCATGCCGCATACACATGCTCACCTGAGTGCCTCGCGCAAGTAAAAGAGTTGACAAAAAAATACAAAGTTGGAATTCATACTCATATCGCCGAGTCTAAATGGGAAGTTGGGGAAATAATCAAAAAATACGGTAAGCGTCCAGTAGAGCATCTCGATGCGATTGGCTTTCTCGGGCCCGAAGTTCTAGCGGCACACTGTGTTCAATTGACTGAGCAAGAGATTCGGATTTTACACGATCGTGGGGTCAAGCCTGTACATAATCCAGTGAGTAACATGAAGCTTGCATGTGGTGTATCTCCCGTACCAGAAATGCTGGCGGCAGGTATACCCGTAGCGCTCGGCACAGACGGAGCCGCCTCAAACAACGCGCTGGACATGTTTAATGAGATGAAATTTGCAGCGCTGCTCAACAAAGTTGATAAATTTGATCCGACAGTCATGCCCGCGCAATCAGTGCTTGAAATGGCGACGGTCAATGGGGCGAGAGCACTTGGGTTGGGGGAAACCCTCGGCTCGCTTGAGGTTGGGAAGAAAGCCGATTTAACATTAGTTGATCTTCGGAAGCCACATCTCACGCCCCTTCACAATGTCATATCTCACTTGGTCTACAGCGCCACCGGAAGCGATGTCGATACGGTTATCGTGGACGGTAAGGTAATCATGCAGGGGCGAAGGGTTCTAACACTCGAAGAGGATAAGGTTTTGGAGGAGGCCCAGAAAGCTGCAGATGATTTACTTGCGCAAAAGGAGGCAGCAAAATGACTTATAAAGTTAAGGACATCAAGCTCGCGCCCCAAGGCAAACGTATGATCGATTGGGCCGAGCACCACATGCCGGTGTTGGCCACGATTCGCCGCGAACTATCAAAGACAAAGTCGCTCAGTGGTATAAGGGTCGGGGCGGCCCTGCACACCGAGGCCAAGACAGCGGTGCTCGTCCGAACCCTCGCGGCGGCGGGAGCCAAGGTGGCGATAACGAGCTGCAATCCCTTATCGACGCGCGATGAAGTCGCTGCGGCTCTAGCGAAGGAAGGTATTGAAGTTTACGCGTGGCGGGG
>CAYSRF010000081.1:0-2736 GCA_964433595.1 Hadarchaeota archaeon (SeqCode)
GAAGATGGTCTTAAGGCGCTGCGTGAGTTCGCGGAGGTTGAGGTAGCCACGGGTCTGAAGCCGGCCGACCTACTCGGGAAAGTTAAGGGGCATGACGTACTGGTGGTGCGAAGCGCGACGAAGGTAACGAAAGATGTGATCGATGCGGGTGAACAGCTCAGGATAATCGCTCGAGCGGGGGCGGGGCTCGACAACATAGACGTCAAAGCCGCCGAAACGCGAAAGATCAAGGTCCTCAACGCTCCCGAAGCCCCGACCATCGCGGTCGCAGAACTTGTGCTCGGACACATGTTATCGTTCGCAAGGCATCTCCCGCGTGCGGACTCGAGCATGAAGGCGGGGCAATGGGAGAAGCCCCAGCTCATTGGTACCGAATTGAGGGGCAAAACGCTTGGAATAGTGGGCACGGGGAAGATAGGCAGGGAGGTGGGTTACAGAGCAAAGGCGTTCCTGATGGAGTTGCTCCTGCACGATGTTATCAAAAATCAGGAGTTCTCCGAGCGGACGGGGGCGAAGTACGTTGACTTAAACACGTTGCTTCAAGAATCAGATTTCGTGAGCATACACGTACCACTGACGCCCCAGACCAGACATATGATAGGAAAGCGTGAACTCGAACTCATGAAACCGACTGCAGTGTTGATAAACACTTCGCGCGGCAGGATCGTCGATGAAGTGGCGTTGGTTGAAGCGTTGAAGGACAAAAAAATCGCTGGGGCCTGCTTGGATGTCTATGAGCAGGAGCCGCCCCGTGATAGCCCACTGCTCAAGCTGCCAAATGTCATGCTCACGCCACACCTGGGGGCTTCAACGCGTGAGGCGCAGCGAGATGCAGCGATAATTATAGCCCAGAAGATAAGAGAGACACTTGTCCAGTAGGGGTGTCGTGATGTACAGATACTTAAGAAATGGTTCGGCAGAGTCGAGTAGACTCATGCGCATCCGAATGCGCGAGTGGCGACGTGGACCAGCGATAGTGCGGGTCGAGCGCCCAACTAGGCTAGATAGGGCTCGTGCGCTTGGGTACAAGGCGAAGCAGGGTGTGGTCGTCGTTCGGGCTCGGGTGCGGAAAGGCGGTAGACGCAAGGTGCGGCCGTGGCATGGGCGCCGGCCAAAACGCATGGGTGTTCGTAAGCTCGTCCCCAAGAAAAGCATCCAGCTGATTGCGGAGGAGCGGGCGGCCCGGAAATATCCTAATTTGGAGGTGCTGAACTCCTATCCACTCGGCCCTGACGGCACCCACGAGTACTTTGAAGTTATCATGCTCGACCCGAACCACCCGGCGATCCTGAGCGATCCCCAGCTCGGGTGGGTGGCTGAGAAAGAGCATCGTGGGCGAGTTTACCGGGGTTTGACGAGAGCCGGGCGAAAGGCGCGTGGGCTGCTCCACAAGGGTAAGGGTGCAGAAAAAGTCAGGCCGAGCGTTCGGGCCCGCCGGCGTGGCTGAAGTGATCGTGGATGGAACTTCCTTTCAGAAGCGTGGTCGTTAGCACGTTTGTGCATGCCACCGAGGCCGAAGAACGGGTTCTAGATGCCGTCAGGATTTTGTTGCCTGAAGAGATTGAGGTTCGTCGATCGAGGCTTAAAGGCCACCACGGCAACCCCATCATGAGCCTCGAGGCGCGGATTGGGCGCAAGGGGGCTCTGCGAGAGCTCTGGCAGCGAGTCCTAGCCAAGGTACACGGAGGAGAGCTCGAAAAAATTGCCAAGGTCGCGCCGGGCAGAATCGATGAAACATGTCATTTACATTTGAGGTTCGATAAACAGCTGGCTTACGCGGGGGAGCTCGTGCTGACTGATGGTGGCAATGCTATCCACCTCAGACTGAAAGTCGCGGCTTACCCTGCGAGGCAAGAAGTCGCGGTTGATTTGGTTGAGGAATTTTTGCGAAAATCGTCTTAATGTTTGCTTTAGAGGATGTCGACCTTGTAGAAGAGCGAAATAGTTATCCGAGAAAGGTCTGATATAAATGCAAAAAAGCTCCGTGCCTTATTCCTACCTCTCATTTACCTCTCCAGGGGACATCCACTTCATCCGTACGCCACCTTTGCCGGATAATCGTTTCCTCTAATTTTTGTCTTTCTCCGTGTTTATACGCTAGCAAGCCAGTCCATGCAATCATGGCACCGCAGTCTTGGCAATACTCGGCAGGCGGCACGAAAAACTTTGCTTTGTGTTCCTTTGCCATGAGTTTAAGCATCTCTCTTAACCTTTTGTTTGCCGCGACCCCTCCGGTCAGCATGACCTCGCGTTTTTCAGTGTGTGCGACAGCTCGTTCAGTTACCTCAACAAGAGCAGCGAATGCCGTTTCCTGTAGGCTGTAGCAAAGGTCGCGGACATCGGCCCCAGCACGATGCTTGCGGACGGCCTCGGTCATCAAACCTGAGAACGATAGGTCCATTCCCTTAACCACATAGGGCAGCGGGATGTAGCACTTGCCCTCGCGCGCGAGCCGCTCGACGTTGGGCCCGCCGGGGTGGGGCAATCCAACCTCCCGCGCGAAGACATCGAGGCAATTACCAACCGGAATATCGAGCGTCTCTCCAAAAACACGATAGCGCCCTGCGTCGAAGGCGATGACTTGGGTGTTGCCCCCGCTGACGTAAAGCGTCACTGGATCCTTGGCTCGCTCGGTTAAGCGGCCGATCTCAACATGGCTGACGCAGTGATTAACCGAGATAATTGGGACATCGAGCCAGCTCGCCAATGCCCTCGCCGCTGTTGCCGCTGTACGTA
>CAYSRF010000082.1:0-2637 GCA_964433595.1 Hadarchaeota archaeon (SeqCode)
GATGTGGATGATGGTGTTGTTGAACGATGAGTAAATGTGAGCGACTCCCCACTTCCCGTCCGTCATGCTGTTTCCTCCTTAGGTTGCGCTTCGGCCGCCTCTTCAGTCTCCTCGGGTTGAGTTTCCACCTTCTCCTCGATGATGGGTTCGGCCGCTGGAGCTTCGGGCTGTGGTTGAAGCTTAAAAGACGAACCCTCTACGTACCCGATCACGCCCTCCTCCTCGAGAGGCACCAAGTAACTCGGCACGCTGATCTGCTTGCCTGCGATAGCTATGTGGCCATGGAGCACAAGTTGTCGGGCCTGCTGCGGCGTCCGAGCCAGACCTTTTCGATAAATGAGCGTCTGAAGGCGGCGCTCGAGCAGGTTCTCGATGTTCAAGCCGAGCACGTCATCCAACGTCGCACCCTCGCCAACGAGTCCAAGGCGGCGGAGACGCGCTAGGAGCTGTTTGGCCTCGAGTTCCGCTTGGGGGCCCGAGGCGGCGAGCAGGTGTCGGGCCTGCCGCCTGAAGTTTCGAAGCAGGGTCTGGGTCCGCCATATCTCCTCCTTTCGGCGGAGCCCGTATTGGCGGATGAGTTTGTCCTCGGCGTCCATCCGCTCTTTTTCCCAAGGATGTGCGGGCCTGAGATATTTCTTTCGCTGGCGCTTCATTCTTTCTTCTCCTCAACTTTTTTCTCCCCTTCAACTTTCTTCTCCTCTTCAACTTTCCTCCCTCGCCTGCCCTTCCCGACTTTCGCGGCTTCCTCGCGTATGCGGACTTCCTTGCGCCTTACTCCTACGACTAGGCCCTTGCGGCCAGTAGTACGCGTTCGCTGCCCTCGCACGTGCAGGCCAAGCTCATGTCTAATACCTCGGCGGCTTCGAATTCGACGCTCGCGCCCGATGTCCGTGCGTACTGCCATCGCGACATCAGCGCCAATTAGGTGGAGGTCCTTCCCAGTTTCATAGTCCTTTCGCCGGCTCAGCATCCAGCTCGGGATTCCGTGCTCGGCCGGGTTTTTTAGGACTTGCTCGAGGCGTCCCACTTGCTCTTTGTTCAAGTTGCCAAGCTTCGTGAATGGGTCGATATCTGCGGCATAAGCGACAGCTCGGGCGAAGGTCGAGTTCACGCCCTTCAGGTCAGCTAGCGCTAGCTGGACCCGTTTCCCGCCAGCCAAGTCTTTTCCCGCGAGCCGCACGATGTGTTTGAATTCTTCTGGCATGGTTTTCCTCAATGACCATTCTACCGTTAACCTTGTTCAACGTCTTATTAAGTCATTTACCATTGGCGCCGGGGCAGGGATTTGAACCCTGAAGGCCCAAAGGGCCACACGCTCTCCAGGCGTGCCCTTTAACCAGACTCAGGCACCCCGGCAGCCAATTTATCTGTAGTTTTAGCTCTATAATCACTTTCTTGCCGGGGAGCGGCGACCGAGAGGAGCTGGGCGAAGAATCCTCGATCATCTCGTAAGACATCAAACGTTTGTTCGGCCAAGCTCAAAAATGTTAAGTCCCGCAGCAAAAAATTTTCAACTGTCAGACCTTAAGTGGTGTGGTACCCAAATTTTCTATCGTATTTCTTGTGATTCAAAACTTCGATTATGATGCTCACGATCCTGATCTCGTCTCCCACAATAGTGTAGATCATTCGCCAGTAGCGATCTAGGTTGATTTTCCATAGGTTGGTCACAGCGTATTTGACCGAGTACTCGCGGGGTATGAGCCGTTTTGGGATCCTTTTTCCGGCCTCTCGATCTCGCTTTAGCTTCGCAATCCCTTTGTCGATTATCTTCACGAGGTACCTTGCCTCATCGCGCCCGCTTTCAGCCCGCCGCTTGAGTTTTACATAGTCTTCACTGAACTCCTTCGAAAAACGCACTTCGTACAAACCGCTACACCTTCTTGCTCTCCGCCAGCAATCTCCTCAGTTTTTCACTGTCGGCGAACACCCAGACGATTCTACCATCTTTTGTCACGATTATCTTGTTTGATCTCTGGAGGTACTCGAGAACCAAATTAAAGGTCTGGTACATCACCTTCTTCGGCAGGCGCCTGAGCAGCTCGGCCTTCGTTGGGTATTCCCTGGCACTCCTGATGGCGTCCTCGATCATCATAACCGTGTCCAGCCGGGGGTAGTGGATTATTTTCGGTTTTTTTCGCACACTTCCCACCATAAATTGTTGGTTATATAAGTTTATATAATCGACGGGATTTTTTACAAATGTTTCCTTCATCTTTCCCGCCGAGTCTTTGGGTGGAGGTTCTTTATAAGCAGAAAAATTGGGGGCATCGATTTTGGTGGCGGACGGGGGGTCCGTTTATTGGGTAAGAGGCCAGTTAGGGGACACGGGGATGTCCGCTTTCGGACATGGGGGCATCCGTTTCGGACTTGGGGGGTCCGCTAAAAGCGTAAAACTCCGAAATTAGGTCATTTCCATTTCCGCGGATAGGTGCCCGGCGACATCACCACGCGCTCAGGCTTCGCGACGATCCCGTGCTCGGCTTCATAGATCTGCTTCGAGGTCATCGTGGCACGAGCTAGCGCGACGACTTCACCCTTAAGCGTCATCAGTGCCACGAGGTTGTCCTGAGAGATTCCAGTGTCGACTTGAAGTACGCCAGGTGCCGCGAGGCTGGCGCCGTGGCAGAGCGCATC
>CAYSRF010000083.1:0-2620 GCA_964433595.1 Hadarchaeota archaeon (SeqCode)
AATACCTCGCGTTTGTCCAGAACATGCACGTGCTCGTCATTCTCATTGACATGACTAATTATGCAGAGGCTCTTCGGGAGATTTCCGCTGCCCGAAGCGAGGTTCCTGGACGTCGAGGGTACCCTGGCTACATGTACACTGATCTCGCGACGATGTACGAGCGGGCGGGAAGGATAAAGGGCAAGAAGGGTTCGGTAACCCAGATGCCCATCTTAACGATGCCTAGCGACGACATCACCCACCCCATCCCGGATTTGACTGGATATATCACGGAAGGGCAGCTCGTCATGGACCGCGAACTTCACCGGAAAGGTATCTATCCGCCGCTCAATGTCCTGCCATCGCTCTCGAGGCTGATGAAGGATGGAATAGGCAAGGGGCACACTCGGGAGGACCATGGTGACGTCTCGAACCAACTCTACGCAGCTTATGCTGAGGGCAAGGACCTCCGAGCGTTAGTTGCGGTCGTTGGGGAGGAGGCGTTGACCGAGCGAGACCGCCGCTATTTGGGTTTCGCCGACCGATTCGAGCGGGAGTTCGTGAACCAAAGGCGGAACGAAGACCGCACGATCGAGACCACGCTCGACTTAGGGTGGGAACTTCTGCGCACGCTGCCCACGGCCGAGTTGAAGCGCGTCGACCCAAAGTTCATCGAGAAGTACTTACAACCTCGGATTTAGCTTTCTAAATGATAAAACAAAAGTAAATTGCCGCAAATTTCGAGGAAACCTTAAGAGCACTTAATTATAGTGTGTCCGTGGAGGTCGACATTTGGTATGGGGCCGTAGTTTCATACTGTTTGGCAGATTCCTAAACCGAGATACCTCGATTGGCACTAATGAACCACATAATTGTGGCGTATCCATAGTACTGACCGCTCCTGTGATAGAGATGAGTGATTTTAATTTGAATCCTTTCATCGCGTTCACAGGAGGTTTCCCAACAAAAATAGTCCCAATAAAAATTTTGAGGAAATTCTGGTACCCGATAACACCCGATAATAATGATGGTAGCGCCCTCCTTGCCCCTTATGGATTAAGAAAAATAGAGGCCCTATTGATTGAGAAATTTGGGGCGGATAATGTTGTAACCTGTACCCCTTATAACCTCAGCAAATTCGTTGGGCGAAAAACAAAAGTTGTTGGAATCTCAACCATGGACCCATTGGGTATTGGATTCGTCAGCCGAACTTACACTTCACTGGTTGGTTTCGGCAGTGAACCCATCGCAGCAGCTGAGTTTAGAAATTTAATGAAGCACCCGATCTGGAAAAAATATAAGCCAAAGATAATAGTGGGCGGTTCCGGCGCTTGGCAGATTGTTAGAGGAGGTATGCCGGAGAAATATGGGATAGATACTGTGGTGATAGGAGAAGGTGACCGCTCCGCGCTGGAGATATTCGAAAAGGCGATGAATGGTGAGTCGTTACCAAAAGTCGTCGAAACAGATAAACCCGAGCTAGGGGAAATCCCAAAGATAAAAAGGCCAGCACTTTTTGGCGTGGTTGAGATAACCCGGGGATGTGGAAAAGGATGCCAGTTCTGTTCACCCACCATGCGGACGGCATATTCGTTCCCCATAGAAAAAATTAAAAGAGAGATGGAACTCAACGCGCGTGCAGGTTCGAGGATGATAACGCTGCAGACGGACGATCTCTTTTTGTATAAATGTGGCGAGCGATTTGTCCCGAACAGACAAGCTATCGTCGAGTTGGTTGAAACAGTCAGTGGAATATCAAACATTGAATACCTCCAGTTTGCACACGCCGCTCTCCCTCCGGTCGCATATGATCCGAAAATTATTGAGGAGATTGCACCGACGCTCGTGGAGAAAAGCAGATGGCGATACAACGGGAGAAAAGTGGCTTCGGTTGAGGTTGGGATAGAAACTGGAAGCGTGAAATTGATTAAAAAACACATGCGAGGGAAGCCGTTGCCGTACGAAGCAAAAGACTGGTGCGAAGTAGTTGTACAAGCGGTCGGCAACCTCAATGATAATGACATTTGCCCGCTGGCTACGCTTGTTATCGGTTTACCTGGCGAGGAGGAAAAAGACACGCTTGCGACGATGGAGCTCGTGGATAAGTTGAAAGACGCAAAATTGTTTTACGTCCCACTATTTTTCACGTCCGAGGAGGAATGTTTATTGAGCAATGCGAGGCAGGCAGATTTGCATCATCTAACAGATTTACATTGGGATTTCTTTGCAACATGCTGGAGGCACAACGTAAAACTCTGGGCCCCCGATAAGCAGAGAAAAATTGCTATGGGTTCGATGCTTTTGTACATGTTCTATTATAGGTGGAAACATGGCCCCCAAGTAGCGCGGCCGATAATGAATCTTACTAATTTCCCAGAATCATTATTCAAAATGCGCTCGGGGACTCAAAATCTTCATCATGAATCAGCTAAGCCAGGCTCCTCATCGCGCGAATAAAAATTTACCCACCAAACTTAAAGGCTTTCGCACTACAGGTAGACGCTCAATAAACTTTTTCCACAAGTTTCTTTGCCTTGGTCTCAGCACGCTCTCGCTTAGCTTGATGCACCTTTAAGAATTTCGTCATGAGTTCGATCGCCCGCAACTTGCAATCGCCGCAAATTATCGCTCCAGATTTGCA
>CAYSRF010000084.1:0-2595 GCA_964433595.1 Hadarchaeota archaeon (SeqCode)
GGAAGAAGCCGAAATCCCTGTTGTCGAGGCCCAGTTGTATAAAGGCAAGATAATAGTCTGGGACGAGGCGCAGGCGAACCAGCTCTACCAACGAGGCTCTTACGGCAAGCCCCTGAGTGGGGGGAGGCTTCAGCTCGCGCCGGTCGAAACCCTCTATCTGCTGGAGGGGGTTAAGATTCACGTGTTAGATGAGGACGGAAAGAAGTTGAAATTCAAGGACCTCTCGGCTAAATTTACCGAGGGCGACCCTGAGGCGATGCTCAAGTATTCCGTGTACGCCGACCTTCGCTCGCGCGGCTACATCATCAAGACTGGCCTGAAGTTCGGGGCGCACTTCCGCGTCTACGAGCGAGGCGAGAAGCCGGGGGAGGCGCACTCGAAGTTCTTGGTGCACGCGGTGCCCGAGGGAATAAAGTTCACGCCGACGGAGCTGGCTCGGGCAGTGAGGCTTGCACACAGCGTAAGGAAAGCGATTTTGTGGGCAGTAGTAGATGATGAGGGAGACATCACCTATTACGCATTGACCCGTGAGAGGCCTTGAGATGCCGATTCGAATCGACCCATGGAGCGCGGCGGTACCCGAGGATTACGCCCGCTTGATGCACGAGTTCGGCATCGAATCCTTTGAGAAACTGCTCGCGCGGATACCCGAGCCGCACTACCTCATGCGCCGAAAGATTGTCTTTGGCCACCGTGACTTTGAGCGGGTGCTTAGTGCCATGCGGCGAGGCGATCGCTTCGTAGTGATGACGGGGCTCATGCCGAGCGGCCGCATGCACGTGGGTCACAAGTTGGTAATCGATCAGCTGGCGTGGTACCAGCGGCAGGGTGCAGACATCTATCTATGTGTCGCGGATCTTGAGGCCTATTCAGCGCGCAGTGTCCCTTTTAAGGAGTCAAAGAAACTAGCCGCAGAGGAATATCTCGCCAACTACCATGCGCTCGGGCTAGATGTGGGGCGCTGTCATGTCTACTTCCAATCTCGCAGCGATGTCGTTCGCCACCTAGCTTTCCTTCTTGCCAAGCGAGTGAACTTCAGCGAGATGCGCGCAATCTACGGCTTCGCAGGTGAGTCCAATATCTCCCACATTTTTTACCCAATGATCGATGTCGCGGATATCCTGCACCCTCAGCTGAAGGAGTTTGGAGGACCGCGCCCGACCGTCGTACCCGTGGGCATCGATCAGGACCCCCATCTCAGACTCGCACGGGACGTGGCGGCCCGTTTCCAGCAAGAGTTCGGCTTCGTGCTTCCCTCCTCCACCTACCACCGTCTCTTACCAGGCCTGACGGGCGAGAAGATGTCGAGCAGCAAGCCAGAGACGGCGATTTTTCTGACGGATAGCGCCGAGGACATCAAGAAGAAAATTAAAGATGCTTTTACGGGTGGCAAACCCACGGCGGCGGAGCAGCGAAAATATGGGGGCGACCCAGATAAATGTAGGGTTTACGAACTCTACGTTTATCACCTCATACCCGACGATGAGAAGCTCTTAGATTTAAGGGAGGCGTGCAAATCTGGGGCGATAATTTGTGGCGATTGCAAGTTGCGGGCGATTGAGCTCATGACGAAGTTTTTGAAGGCGCATCAAGCTAAGTGGAAACGTGCTGAGGCCAAGGCTAAGAAACTTGTGGAGAAAGTTTATTGAGCAATCGCCCGCGGCGAAGCCTTTAAGTTTGGATGGTGAAATTTTTATTGCGCGATGAGGAGCCTGGCTCAACTGATTCATGATGAAGATTTTGAGTCCCCGAGCGCACCTTGAACAACGATCGCGGAAAATCAGCAAGCTTCATTATCGGCTGTGCTACTTTTGCCCCATGTTTCCATTTGTAATAGAGCATGTACAGAAACATCGAACCCATAGCAATTTTTCCCTGTTTATCGGGGGCCCAGAGTTTTATGTTGTGCTTCCAGCATGTTGCAAAGAAATCCCAGTGCAAATCTGTTAGATGACGTAAATCTGCCTGTCTCGCATTGCTCAACAGACATTCCTCCTCAGATGTGAAAAATAGTGGAACGTAAAACAATTTCGCTTCCTTCAACTTATCCACGAGCTCCATCGTCGCAAGCGTGTCTTTTTCCCTCTCGCCAGGCAGACCGACAACAAGCGTCGCCAGTGGACAAATGTCGTTATCGTTGAGGATGCCAACTGCTTGAGTGACCACTTCGCACCAGTCTTTTGCTTCGTACGGCAGCGGCTTGCCTTGCATGTGTTTTTTGATCAACTTTACGCTTCCAGTTTCTATCCCAACTTCAACCGAAGCCACCCTTCTTCCATTGTATCTCCATCTGCCTTTTTCCACGAGCGTCGGCGCGATTTCCTCAATCATTTTCGGATCGTGCGCGACTGGAGGGAGGGCGGCATGCGCAAACTGCAAGTACTCAACGTTCGGTATTTTACCAATTGTTTCTATCAACTCGACGATAGCTTGCTTGTTAGGGACGAATCGCTCGCCGCATTTATAGAGAAACATGTCATCTGTCTGCAGCATGATCATTCTCGAACCTGCACGCGCGTTGAGTTCCGCTTCCTTTTTAATTTTTTCTAGAGGGAACGAATATCTCGTCCGCATTGTGGGCGAACAGAACTGGCA
>CAYSRF010000085.1:0-2593 GCA_964433595.1 Hadarchaeota archaeon (SeqCode)
CGCCTGCTCACCAACGTGACGATGAGGGAAACAAATATCCCGATTCCGAAGACGAAGAATAGCGCATGCTCAAAAATGGGAGACAGCCCAATCCCTAGCTTGCTCGCCATCAGAGATATGTCTAAGCGCAGGGACCGGATATTCTCCTCCCCGGCTGATTGCTGTAAAGAGCTAAAAGCTTGGGTTATTCGGTTGTCGATCTCTATGAGCTCCAAATTATTGCTAAAATTCTCGTTCTCGATGAAAGTGTTGTAAAGTGTTTGGGCTTGGCTCAAACTTCCCGATGCACTATCTCCCCGCCTGAGGGACCTGATGGAGTCATCTATGGTCTGTAATAACTCCTTGTACGTTTGCTGCTCATTTCCAGCCTCCTCTGCGCCAACTATCGTGGCAAAGCTCGCAAGCAGGAGGACGGCGATTAGCGGGCAAACGAGTACGCGACGCATGGGTTCACCTAAGTACCTCAACCATTTCCTTTACAGCTTCACTAAGTTTTCCATTCCTATTATGGATTATCCTCACCGTCGCGCCCGTGAGCGCCGCGTAGGTCGTCGCCGTGGCGCGGTTTAATAGTTGGTGCTCCACGACTTCTTCCAAGAGTTCTTTGTCTCGTTTTCGTGCGACATCCTTGATGCGCCGCCGCGCGACCTCTTCAGGAATCGCCTCAATTATCACAATTGATTCAGGATTGAGCTCCTCGAGCACCCAGCGAGGCAGGCCGGGATAGTAGCCTTCAGGTTTCTTGATCAAACAGTGAGTATCGACAAGCACGGACTTTCGCTTGGCCGCGCGTGCGATCCGCCTTCCAGCCTCACGCTGAATCTCACGATATGGGCCCGTCGAAACCTTCCGCATGTCGTCGCGGCCGGTCACCCCTTCGCGCTCGCGCATAAGTTCAAGCATCACGTCACCGTAGTTTATAAACTCATACTCAACACCCTGAGCTTTGAGTTGCTTCAGCGCCTCTTGGACGACTGTGCTCTTTCCAGCGCCTGGTACACCCGTAACCACGACTACCCTACTCACCAAATAACCTCCTCATCGCCGGGAACATCTCCGTCATACGCTCCTTCGCTATCTCTTGGTAAAGACTATACATAATTCCCACGGTCAGCAAGATACCCGTGCCGCTGCCCAAGGCGCCCATGAAGTCTGCAACTGCGGAAATCGCCCCGACGAATGCCCCTCCGAGTAATGCGGCCGTTATAATATAGCGGCCCAATACCCACTCCATCACTCTTATATCACGGCGAAAGCCAGGAATTAACATTCCAGATCGATCTAGCTGCCGCGCCACATCGCGAGGCCCCATCCCCGTCATGTTTGCCCAGAGCCAAGCGAAGCCCATACATAGCAAGACTAAGACCGATATGTAAATCCCAGCCCGGAGAGGATCGGCCATCACGTCAAAGATGCCGTTCGGGGCACTGAGGTAATAGGAAGCTCCTTGGAGCGGCGAGAAAACCATCCCCAACATCCTGACGTTCGCAAACACCACCATCGCGAGAATCACAGGGATGACCGAGGTGTAAAGGAACTTTATCGGGTAGCGCCCCCGAATGCCCCCGAATCGACCGTATGCAAGGGGAATCTCGATGCGCATACTCTCAGCGTACACGACGATGAAGAAAACGATGATAGTAGCGAACACTCCCATCATGTTCGGCAACCCTGGCCTGAAGAACGCATCGTAGAGACCACCTCCACCTACAATGAGGTTTGGGATCGCGCCGGTAAACAAGCCACCAGTTTGCAGTGGGTTGAAAGCCTGCCAAAAAATCGTCCCTGTCACACCTGCCACGATGAAGATACTGATCCCGCTCCCAAACCCATATTTCGAGACCACTTCGTCGAGGTAGACCACGATGATCACTCCTATTGTAAGCTGGACGATGAGGAAGATACCTGCGCCTGAGCCAAGGGCGACCCCGTACCATCTCGACATCACGAGCATCGATGCCTGGAAGATGCCCATGATTATGGCTCCCAATTTTTGGATGCCGGTGAAGAGAGCGCGGTCCTCGGGCTGGCTCAGGTCAAGCCCGATTATCTTGCCTCCCACGAGCAATTGCATGACGATACCAGCAGTTACAATCGGTCCGATGCCGAGCTCCATCAGGCTCCCCGCGTGGCTGGCGAGCACGAAGCGCAACTGTCCGAAGAAAGACTCCCGCCCAGCCTCAGCGACCATTCCATACAGCGAAACCTGGGTTAGAACAAAGAAGGCGATGAGGGCTATCCCCGTCCACATGAACTTTTCCTTGAAAGAGACGTGACGCTTAGGAACCGCGACCTCAGGAAGTTTTCGTACGAGGGGCTCGAGCGCATAAAGTTTGGATCGCGGCCTCTCAGGCTGTTCCATGCCTTCACCCTGCTATTGCCTTGCCGCCCGCTTCCTCGAGTTTTCGCTTCGCCGACCCAACAAATTCCTTCGCGACGACCTCGATAGGACGGGTGACGTACCCTCCGCCGAGCACCCTCTCAAAACCAAGCTTCCCGACGTCAATCACGATCCGCTCCTCCTCGCGTTTGGCGATGCCCTGCTGCAGAAATTCGTCGAGGCGCTCGTCGAGTTCACCGACATTGATTGCGT
>CAYSRF010000086.1:0-2419 GCA_964433595.1 Hadarchaeota archaeon (SeqCode)
CACTTTTTCCCATTTCCTACTTCGAGCGCGAGGCTTTCCTGAGCCAGAGCCCCCAACTCTATAAAGAGGTGCTCACGGGTTGTTTCGAGCGCGTCTTTGAGGTTGGGCCGATCTTTCGCGCCGAGGAACACGACACGCCGCGACATCTGAACGAGGCAATTTCAATTGATATCGAGGTCGCGTATGTAACAGCGGAGGACGTGATGAAAATTCTCGAGAATTTGATCGTTGGAGTCTTTTCGCAGGTAAAGCGAAAATGTGGCGAGGAACTGAAGATGCTCGGCCACAAACTGGAGATCCCAAAGAAGCCGTTTCCACGCATAACTTACGATGAGGCTCTCCGCAAACTGGAGCGAGGGGGGGTGAAAGTTCCTTGGGGGGAAGACCTACCAACCCCTGCTGAGAAAAAACTAGGTGAACTCATCGGTGGCACATATTTCATCGTCGACTGGCCGCTCGCAATAAAGCCTTTTTATACTATGTGGAAGCGGGGCAAACCACAAATAGGTGATGTGTTCGACCTGATGTATAAGGAACTTGAGCTCGCCTCCGGCGGGACACGTATCCACCAAGAGGATCTCCTTGTTAAGCGGCTGAGAGAGAAAGGACTGAACCCAGAAAACTTCAGGATCCATCTGATGAATTACAAGTACGGTGCTTTACCTCCACATGCAGGTTGGGGTTTGGGACTCGATCGCCTAACTATGGCTCTTGCGGGTGTCGATAACATACGCGAGTGCGTTCTGTTCCCGAGAGACAGGAAAAGATTGACCCCGTGACGCGGCCTATAACAACCCCTTAAGCTTCCAAAGGAGCTTTGGATGTGCCTTCGCTAGAGCCTTCAGCATGTCGGTCAGGCTTATTTTATCGAACTTGACCCCGCTCAGGCTCTTCGCCAGCCTATCCAGTTCATCGTCTGATAAACTGAGTAACACTTCTTTTCCTTTTAGGTATCTCTCTAATCTCCTGGCCATGCTCTTCCGCCAGCGCTTCTCATATTCTTTCAGCTTTTTTTCGGACGTATTCCCTTCTTTAACAGCCTTTGCGCCAACCTCGCCCGCGATGTTGCCGGCACGCATGGCAGAATCTAACCCACCACCCGTCAGAGGGTTGACCTGATGTGCTGCATCCCCAACCACAAGCAGGTTATCCTTCACAGTTCTTTTGATAGGCTCGCTCACCGGCACTCCTCCACCATTTATTTCGACTATTTTTCCCTTCGATAGACTTGGCATGCGCGCGACAAAGTCTCGGAGGTATTCGATCGGCCTCCGTTGAGCTCTGCTGCCTAAAACACCCAAGCCCACATTCGCCATGTCATCACCTTTCGGAAATATCCACCCGTACCCCCCCGGTGCTATCTTGCTCCCGAGGTAGAACTCCATCATCGAAGGGGACTCGAAATCCACCCCCACCATCTGGAACTGTATTCCGCTCTCAATGTCGTCCAGCTTCAGCGTGGTGTTCAGCCCTGCCCACCTAGCTACTCTCGAGCCTACACCATCCGCCGCTATTACAACTTCCGCCGCGACCTCAAACCTACCATTCACGCCGCGCGCCTTGACTCCCTTAGGCTTGCCGTCCTCCAAAATCAATTCATCAACGAATGTCCCCACCATCACATCGGCACCGGCCTTGGCTGCTCTCGTCGCGAGGTATTTGTCAAACACCTTTCTATTGAGGATGTAGCCGACCTTGCCCGTGACCTTCCGCTCTGAGATGCGCACCTCGATGCCTGATGGCGAAACGATTTTCACAACGTTTGTTCGCCCAACCGCCCATTGAGGATCCGGCTTGATCTCTAGCTCGTTCAAAATGTCCTCGGCCAGCGCTTCGCCGCATTGGACGGGGACCCCAAGCTCTCGGCGCCGATCAAGCATCAGGACGCTTGCGCCGTTGCGGGCAGCCGCGTAAGCTGCCGTAGAGCCAGCTGGACCCGCCCCAACTACTACCACATCATACTTTTTTCGCAACCACTATCGCCCCCACAGGACAAATTTTCTCACAGATGCCGCAGTCCGTACACCTCTCGTTCGGTTGCACGGAGCCGTCGGTAGCCTCTATCGCGTCGAACGGGCAAACGCTCGCGCACGAGCCACACCTTATGCAAATGCTCGCGTCGATCTTTACGCTCATTCAAACTCCACCAGAGTACGTTGCCCTCCGAGCTTTTGAGTTTTGGCCAGCTCGAGAGGGATTTCGAGGTGACCGTATCGTCCCCCTCCACCTGGAACAACCTTCAACTCACCCGCCCTAAATGCCTTAATCACCGCCGCAACTTTCGCCCCAGCTGCATTCACGAGCTCCTCCGAAGGCACATCTATGAGCACTTCAATCTCGTTGCCGAAGCGAGCGACGAGCTTCTCCCACATCGATTGAACCTCCGGCGCGTGGGCATCTTTTTCTCCCAGCGCCAATG
>CAYSRF010000087.1:0-2389 GCA_964433595.1 Hadarchaeota archaeon (SeqCode)
AAAAACGCGCTCGTGAACAAACATCGCTTTTAAAGCAAAAGGCGGAGCTCGAAGAATCGATTGAAAAATATCGGTCGGACCTAAAACGCGCACGAGCGACAATCGAGGAACTTCATCGTGAATCGCAGCTGGCTGAGAAGGATATCGATAAAAACTTGCGCGAGTTAGAAAAACTTGTAACCGAGGCTATCGGCGCGATGGTCGAGCTCACTTTTTAAAATCTGTGTACCCGCACTTTCCGCACGCCAAACGGTTCCCGTGATCAGCCATGAAGACCCCGGGGCCACAGCGCGGGCAGGTTGGGCGCAAACGCTCCAGATTTTCGCCCTCAAGTTTGTAGAACTTTGCCTTCGCGGCCTTAACCTTCTTTGCCACTGTCGCCTGCCTCCTTCGATGGTTTTTCCTTAGCCTCGCCTTTTTCTTCCTTCGGCTCCGCCTTAGACTTTTCTACTTTCTCCTCCTTCGGCTTCTCTGGTTTTGCCTTCATTTCCTCTTTGGGTTTCTCAGCTTTCTCTGGGAGTTTCTCAGCCTCAGGTTTAGCTTCCTTCGGCATGCCCCGCTGAAGCAAAAATTTGGACTCGAGCCCTTCGAGTTGTTCGCGGGAGCTGTAGGCGCGGGCGATCCCAGAGGCTATCTGGTGACCGTGGGTGCTCGCCAGCTTCTCGATAACGATGAGTTCCTCCGCGACGCCCAACTGGGTCGCGAGCTGGGCACGCACATCCAAGCGCTTGGGGGTTGGCCCCCCGGCGTGATCAGCTTTGAATTTTACTTCGGTGCGCTTGAAGAGCGGGTTTTCCGTCTTCTCGATTATCTCGACCTTCATCTTACCCCTTTCCTCTCGAGCGAAGTCTAATTAAACCTTAACCTCCTTCATCGATGTTCCAATTTTAAAGATTATCTCCGCATGAGTTTTCAAAAATTACTGACTAGTTTTGAATTGTTCTAGTAGCATTTCGAATTCGCGGCGCTTGGGCTCGGTGACTTCGACGAGTACAATCCCCTCGTCTGGCTGCCCGTAGACAACAACGGACCCTAGTGGGGCGGAGAGCACAGCTGGTATGGTGGCAAGGTCCTCTTCCCCATCGACGATAATTTTCAGGGGAGGTTTTGCCTTCTCAAGAGCTATGCGCAACTCCCGAGTTATCGTTCCCGCAGGATTTTTTACACGAACTATTTTTGTCTTGAACAAATCGATCGTTCGCCTTATTTTTTTATCAACTGGAGACCGCATCACGGCGAAATCGACCACGGCCACATCCGGCTTCAGGCCAGCTTCGAGCAACTCCGCGGTAACGATATCACCGACCGCGATCAGCCTAGCTGGGCGAAGCTGCTGCAGGTGCTCAATCGCAGTTGTAACGCTAGAGAAAAGTTGACCAAGTGGACGCTTCAAGAGTGGCCGCACTTCATCGGGTAGCTTCAACACCCTACCGAACCCTCAGCGCGTATTTCCCAGGCTGGGCGATGTGCAATCGCTTGGCGATCTCGGAGTTCTCTGGGTCGAGCACGACGACGTATCCCGACCAGTCTCCCGAGAGCGATGCCCCCCCGCAAACCGGGCAGGTATTCCCCCCGGTGATGAAGTTACAATTGCGGCAGGCCTTTTCGGTCAAGCCTTGGCCTCCTTACGGGCTTCCTCAATCCAATCGAGCTTGCCGAGCCCAAGCTGGCGCATCGTCAGCCCTATCTTTCCACCCCGGGCCCCACGCCGTACACTCACTGTGACTACGCGCGCGCGAACCTTGTCTCCTTCCTTCAGCGCCCGCTTCGACTCCTTGCCGTAGAGCGCCCCCTTCTTCTTGTCATAACCCACGAAGTCGTCCATCACCTGCGAGACATGCACTAAACCATCGATAGGACCCAGACGCACGAACCCGCCAAACTCGACAATCTCGACTACCTCACCCAACACTACCTCGTTGACCTCCGGCTTGTAAACGAGCGTCTCAAAGGTGACATCGTGGTAGCTGGCCCCGTCGCCCATGATTATGCGCCCCGTGCCGACCTTCTTGAGCTCGGTGATTGCGAGGATGGTGCCAACGTCCTTGTCGGTCAGCCCCTCGTAGTTCTTGCGCAGGACGTCAACGATCACCTCCTCGAGGGGCTCACCGAGCCTGCTAGGGGGCACCCGCACGGTATCACGCACGGTCACTATCTTGTACATTTACTCCACCTCAAATTTTTTCGTGTAAAGCTTTATGACGTGGACGATCGCCTCACGTGCTGGTCTCGCCCTCACCACTCGAGCACCTTGGTTTCCTTTCCCTTTAACCTTTTGCCATTTTCCGCTAGGAAACCCAGCACCTGCGGCGCCTTCGGGTCGAGTTTGAAGTCTTTCCAAAAATTGACCACATCATGCACCCCAAATCTTCAACAGCAGCGGGACGAA
>CAYSRF010000088.1:0-2285 GCA_964433595.1 Hadarchaeota archaeon (SeqCode)
AACATTCCCATACACATGTGCGTTCGTCAGGCCCGGTGATTTCTTAAAGTCGTAATCCTTCAGCAGCCGCGTGGCGATATTTTTGGCGGCTGGGTCTTGGGCAGAGGCTAAGATCAGTTTCATAGGATTACCTAGGCATCACAGCTGTGACATACGGTTGAATTAGACTCACGCCACGTACAAAAATAGGTGGTGGGCCCGCCGAGATTCGAACTCGGGAACTTCGCCATGTCAAGGCGACGTCATAACCACTAGACCACGGGCCCCAAAAAGAATTTGAGTTGAGTTGGTATAAATCCCCTACAGTTCAAAATTGGTGGACCGGGCGGGATTTGAACCCGCGACCTCCCGCAATTTGGTTGACTGCGCAACTGCCAAGCGGACGATCATTCTGTTGACGAGGAAATGTTCCCCTTCATTTCCAGGCTGATCCACCGGCCCACCGAGAAAGAGGTTGTCGTGCAAGCTTAAGAAATTTTGTGATTGCTTAACGTTGAATATGTTACTCGCGGAAAACATCATTTTGTCACTTAACTGGGTTGTCAGCGATACTGCCAATTTAAGTGAGCATGTGTCCTAAATAGGACACAAGGGTGAAAAGCCTAAATTAACCAGCGTTGCTGACTACGTTGCTTATTCAAAAATACGTCCATGTCTACGCTAGAGAATAACAGCTACCTGAGCCGCAATCCTTGAATCGTCTTTACCTTCCAGTTATAGCGCTTGATGCGGCGCGAGCGCCCGTAACCGCAAGCAGCACAAACACCTCGTTGAACATGATAGGCTCGCCTTCCGCACCGTCGACAACGTATGTGCACGACCTTGTGGCGCTTGCCCATCGATGGAGTGCCCTTAACCATCTTGATCACTCAGCGGGAGAAATGAATACGACGCTGTCCCCCCGGATCACCATCGTCCCGTAGCGCTTCGCCGCTTCGCCGCCTTGGATTTCCTCGGCCTCCTCAAGCACTAGATTGATGTGCATGTCAAAACCGCTTAGCTTTCCCCTGAGCTCCCGGCCGCCCTTGAGTCCAACTAACACCGATGACCCTAGGGCGCGGTTGAGCACATCGAGAGGTCGCTGCGCCATGAAAATCATCAACTCCTCGCTAGCTGCATATTTAACCTTATCGAACCACTTTTCTCTGATGCCGATAAAACGTCGCTATCACGTGAGAAAAGCTTTGCTTAAGCAACTTGTACAGGAAGTAGTTAAGAAGTTCGGTGAAGGCACGGCCGAACTTTTGAAGGGGACAATTGAAGTGGTGGAGCTGGGCGAGGACAAGGAGATCATCTTGGTTAGCGGTGAAGCGCTCTTGTTCAGGTTGGGGGATGAGATTTTCCCGACGCTAAAATCACTCGATCGAATTCCGCTAAATCGTGTAGTCATCGATATGGGCGCGGTTCCTTACGTCGCCAACGGAGCCGACATTATGGCCCCTGGTGTGGTTTCAGCCGACGAGGAAATCAAGCTTGGAGAGGGCGTGATGGTCGTGGATGAACGACACGGCAAGCCCATCGCGGTTGGACAAGCTCTCGTGCCCGGAGCTGAGATGCGAGGCCCGAAAGGAAAGGTGATCAAGAATCTTCACTATGTCGGCGATGAAATGTGGCGGCTTGTAAAAGGTTAAAACTTTACGCTTCCTGTAGAAAATGGTCATGAAATCATGCTGGACAAAATAGCGTACGTGCTCCTTGGGCTGTTCATCCTGATGGTGCCGGGTTTCCTCTTCACGCTCGTCCTCTACCCCCGCAGGGAGAGCCTCGATTTCTGGGAGCGCATGGGGGTGAGCTTGGCCCTAGGTGTGCTCGTGCTCATCTACCTCGGTTTTGTGCTCGCTCAGCCAGGATTGAAAATACTCACTCTAGTGCCATTCGTGCTCGCCCTGTTTGGCGTGTGCCTACTTTTTGCGTTCATAGCGTTCTGGCGCGGGGGGCTAGAGATAGCCATGATTTATGAGCGCGCATTGATGCGAAAAATAAGCAGACTGAGGCCGCCCAAACCCAAGCCAGTTCCACCTCAAGAGCAACCAGCTTTACCCGAAGAGAAACCAGCTCCTCCACCCGAAGAGCGGCCACCTCCACCGCCCCAACCTCCCGAGGAGAAACGAGAAAGTGGCGAAAGTGTTTAAGTACAAGCAGGTCATCGTCGTTCGAACCGATCTTGAGATGAGTCCGGGGAAGCTCGCGGCGCAGGTTGCACATGGCGCGGTCATTGCTTTTGAACGAGCACGCAAAGAGCACCGCGAATGGGCAGAAGCTTGGTTGAGCGAGGGACAGAAAAA
>CAYSRF010000089.1:0-2084 GCA_964433595.1 Hadarchaeota archaeon (SeqCode)
TACCCGCCAGTAAGGTGTTATTTGTTTCTTCCCTTCACGCAAATCTTCTTCTGCTGCTTCAGCTGCAATCCGAACGAAAATCCCAGTAGTTATTGGACAAGTAACATTGACCTTAAAGTCTTTTGCCAACCGTTTTCTGATTTGGTCTTGGGTTACAAGCTTGCCTTTTTTAACTCTGCGTATCAATGCGTCAACGTCAAGAGGCCTCGGGATGAGCATTTTTCCCGTACCGAATCTTTTCACCATTTTTGGAGGGATTTTAACTATTTTGGGTTCTTGCTCTTTTTCCAATTTTTCTCGCCAAGTTGTGCGTGTTTTCAACATAATCCCTCTCTTTCAATTATGCACTGCACTTTTTAACTACCATGTCGTCTAACGTTTTGCGTGTTTGCGAAGTGCGGGCGACAGCGAGCATTTTAGTGAGCGAAGCGCAAATACGCTGTTAGTCGAAAAGCTACTACCTCGTTTCTCGTGTCTTTGTGTATATGTCGAATAACGGCGGATTGTACAAGTGTTTCTTGACGGAACACAATTCAGCGGCCTTTATCATAGCTTCCTTATATTTTTCTGGAAATTCAGAGGGGAGTTGAATTTCTATTGTAATCTTCCTAATCATTTTGGTTTCTTTATTTCTCTCTGTTTGTAGAATTAATTTTACTTCCTCAATAGGGATGCTGCGTTCTTGACAGAAAACGAGAACATAAATGCCCACACAGGTACCAATAGAAGCTAAGAATAGGTCGAACGGTGCAGGTGCTGAGCCGTCACCCCCCGAGTATTTTGGCTGATCGGTCCTAATCGTGAAACCCTTATAAATAGCATCTACCTTTTTTCCACCAGGGAAAACAATTTCCATATTCATGTTTAATTCTCCTTTCTACGGTTTAGATAGCATTTCGCCTAATTCCTTCATATCCGAACTGAGTTCATATATCCCTCCATTTTGGCATCATGTCAGAACATCCTCTTTTCATGATTGTGTCTAATGGACTTTTAATTCTACCTAAATCTTTCGTGGCAACGCGAGTATAATCTCGTCGTTTTGGAACTTTTGTGTCCTAACAATTCTTGAATGCATTTCAGATCAACACCATTTTCGAGAAGTTGCGTGGCAAAGCTGTGCCTTAAAGAGTGGGCTGTAGCACTCTTCCTAATATTTGATTTTAAAATAAACTAAAGCTACGCACAATGAACGCGATTCTTAATGCCTCGCAGTCTACTTTTTCTTGCTGCTTTTGATTTCATTGAATAACGCTTGCGCTTCTTTTGGATTAGCATTTTCATGAATGATCGAACGAATAGCCCTAATCATCGCCACCGGGTAATCCGATTGCCAGATGTTCCTCCCTAAGTTTACGCCTATGGCACCCTTCTGAATACCATCATAAACAAACTCGAAGATCTCAAGCTCGGTCTCCACTTTGGGCCCTCCTGCCATAACTACTGGCACGGGGCAACCCCGAACAATCTTTTCAAAACCTTCTTTGCAATAGTATGTTTTTACCACCCGCGCACCCAGCTCAGCGGCGATCCTGCAGGCCAAGGCGAGATATCGGGCATCACGCTTCTCCAACTCCGCTCCGACGGCCGTAACTGCCATCACTGGAATACCGTACTCCTCACACTCGTTGACGAGATTCGATAGGTTTAACAGCGTTTCGTGCTCGCGCTCGCTGCCCACGAAGATGGAGAGGGACACCGCGCTGGCGTTGAGCCGGATGGCTTCTTTCACCGAGGTGGTAATTCCCTCGTGAGACAGTTCCTCTTTTCTAGCCATGCTCGTGCCGCCGGAGACCCTAAGGATAACCGGTTTGGTTTTGGCCGGGTCCACGCAGGAACGCAGGATTCCCCTCGTGAGCATGATGGCATCTGCGTAGGGGAGGATGGGCTCGATGGTCTTGCCCGGCTCTTCCAATTTGCGCGTTGGTCCTTGAAAGTACCCGTGATCTATGGGTAAGAATATGGCCCTGCCATCGGATTGGATCAACTGCGAAAGCCTGTTTTTCATTCCCCAATCCATGCTCGCGCCCCGTTCACTTTTCAGGTCTGACGATTAAATACCCTTTTCCTCGCGCTCATTGCGA
>CAYSRF010000090.1:0-1915 GCA_964433595.1 Hadarchaeota archaeon (SeqCode)
ACCTACTTCGTCTACATGTTGAAGAGTCTGAAGGACAAAAAGTTTTACACCGGCTGCACTGCAGACCTAAAAAAACGCCTGAAGCAGCACAACAGCGGTAGGGTGCGTTCAACCAAGGCTAGGCGGCCGTTCGAACTCGTTTACTGGGAAAGTTTTAGAACGCGCAGCGAGGCGATGAGGCGTGAAAAGAAGCTTAAGACGTTTGTACGGGCTGAGAAAGAAAAACTAATTGAGAAATCTAAATGAGCTGGGCAACGATTTTAGCGTTTCAACTTTAAGGCAGGTTTTTATCGAGAGGGAATAATTTAAAACGGGATTTGGATGGGTGAAAGAGCCCTCGGTTGGGGCCTAAGACTGCTGGGGATTGCTCTACTTGTAGGCCCATTTATTGCAGCATTTGCGGTTCACAACTGGGATCTCAAAGCGGCTGTGATGCCGAGCCAAGAGGAAATGGATGAGGTGGAGGAGACGCTTAGCGGGATATTTGATGAGGAGTTTTCAGAAGACATTTTTACATTAGGGACCCAAACATTCCCCCCCAACATGATTAGTATACCGGTAGAGTTCAAATCCCCCTTCAATCCGCCAATAACGATTACAGATCTCTCCCTCACGATATCCGACCAAGGCGTAGAAGTTGCTCAAGTGCAGATGGAAGAACCAGAGGTAGAGGTCCCGGCCAAGGGAACGGTGAATTTTACATTAATTGGCTCATACACGGGAGCACCTCTAGTTGATCCACAGCCCACTGACATGAACATAACATTTGAGATGTACGGCGTGACTTTACAAGTACGGATGGAGGCAGGGTAGGGAGGTCTAGAATGAAAACTAGTTCTCCTAAGGCCAGCAAGTCGAAGATGCGCTTACCGCCGATGAACTGGTTCGGCTTGGTCGCGGGCGTGTTGATGTTGTTGCTACCGTTTCTAGGCCCGTGGTGGCGCGCCACAGTCGGGACCGAGGCAATGGAGGTTGCGCTGTCCCCCTTCGACTATCGCATAAGCCTCTTGGACGTGTCTCTGGAGTCGACGTTGGTCGGATACTTCCTCTTGGCGGCTAAACTCTCGGTCATAATCGGCGGGGTGCTGATGATCGCCGGTTCTGTGGGTGCCAAGCGATGGTGGGGGAGGCGCTTGGTTCGGTTCGGGGCGATGAAGGTGTTTTGGATGCTCATCGGGTTAATAGCGTTGTTGTTGCTGGGGGCTTTTTTCCTGAACAGCATCTTGCCAAACCTGATATCGGGAATGGTTGAGGACGGGTCGATGCAGTTCAACGTCCCCTATGTGGAAGGGGCAACGACATCGACGATCCAGATAGGGGACACAGCCACGATTACCGCGCCGATAATCGCATCGCTCACCAAGATTTTCTGGGTGGCAATATTGGTGGCGGCCCTCGGAGTTGCGGCGAGGATTTATCACCGAAGGTTAGTAAAGCCTGAGAGCAGAATTGAATTAAAAAAAGGAGCTAAGGCAAATGGCTGAACGAATTTGTACTTGGGGGGAGAATAAGGCGCGATGCAATTGCACATATGAACCTTGTCCACGAAAAGGCATTTGTTGTGAGTGTATTAAATATCATTGGCGGATGCGGGAACTACCAGCTTGTTTCTTCCCCAGAGATGTAGAGCGGACCTATGACCGTTCACTGGAGCGATTTATTGAATGTTACAAATAGCCCCAAATACGAATCTCAGGAGAGCAGAAATTTTGCAGCGCCAATGGTTATCTGTCTAAACACCAAATATTTTTTCCGGCCCTAGTATAGCCCGTCTTTTAATTCAAATCTTTAAGTGTGAAAGCATAAATCTCTGAAATTGAGGGTCCGTAACAGGAAATTATTACTGTCAGTTATTGCATAGGCTTTTAACAGTTTTCGTGCTTTTTCTGTTCAAAAAATGATGGTAAAAATGGGA
>CAYSRF010000091.1:0-1883 GCA_964433595.1 Hadarchaeota archaeon (SeqCode)
GCTTCAACGGGTTTGGCCTCAAGCAGCACGGCATCGACGCCGCCGCTCTGCCCGGGTCGGCTAGTCACGCGCGCGCGGCCGAACTCGGTTTCTATTATCGCTCCCTTCGTCAGAACATTCCTACGAACGAAGTGGGGATCAGCAGGATTCTCGACAACTTTGAGTATCTTTGATTTTTTTGCCTGCCCGGTTTTCGGGTCCACAACGTTGGCGACATCGGCGCCGAGCAAGCTGATTTTTATGTCCCCACCGAAGGCGCGTCGCTCGACTCGCTTCATTGGAGCAAGCTTGGTCTCGACGAACTCGCCCCCCATCTCCCGCCCACGCTTCTTCCGGCTGGCCCATATTCGCCCCCCGCTGGGCTTCTTCAATGATCTACCCTGCCACTTAGCCATCTAGACACCGCTTGCAACTTTTGGGCACCAGGTATAAAAAGTCCTTATCTCCTAAGCTCTTCGATTCGTTCACGGATCTTGTCCATATCGTCCTCAAAACCGAAGTAGCCCGCGAACCTTTGCGAGGTTCGAAGCACTCGTGTTCGCTCGAAATGTCTGGACTCGATGAGCCCCAGCGCGGTGAGCTGTTTAACGTGATCGTAAACTCGACTGCCCCGTAGGTCGGCGAGCCTCGCTTGGTATACGGGCTGTTTGTAAGCGATTATGGCAAGCGTCTTCAGGGTCCCCCGCGAGAGCCTTGCTTTGGGCACCACCCCCTCTAGCTTCGGCATGTACTCCTCGCGGAGACGGAGCGAAAAGGTTCCCTGTGAGGTTTCGGCGAGCATCAGTGGGCCGCCCCGCTTCCCGTAGTCAGCTATAAGCTCCTCCACGAGCTTGCGCGCGTAGGTCTCAGACGAGGTCCCCAAAATCTCGCGTAGCTCGCCCAGGGTCAACGGACGATCGGCCGCGTAGAGGGCGGCTTCTATAATCGAGCGATCTTCCTTAACCCCCATGCTACTCATCCCCCGCCGGCACGGAGGCAAATATTTCACCAAATGGTTCAGACTGTCGCAACATGACCTTACCTTGGATGTTGAGGAACAACAGCAAAAGAAGTGTTCGGGCTACTGCGAGCCTAGTTCGTTCTAGGACGAGCGCCGAGAGCGGGACTTCTTGCCCTGAGGCGGCGAGGTTTTTCACCCGTTGGTACAGCTCCTCGAGGTATCGCTCGATGTTTGTGTGATATTCGCTGAGCGTCTGCATGATTTTCTCTAGCTTCCTCTTCTGGATTGGTTTCCGCGTTGGGATATCCTTGAGCGCCTCCTGCAGCGCGCCCATGAGATCGAGAAGTGTAATTTTGCGGGGCGAGCGCTGTATAATTGTTATTTGCCCGAGCTCCGGCAAACCGAGGTCGAATACTTCCTCAAGCTCCTCCTCTGCGACCGACTCTCCCCGTCCGTTGAACACGAAATCTGATTTCATCCGCAAAAGCACCGAGGCCGAGAGCAGCGTCCGTCCTGAAACGCGAAGGTCAAACTCCCGCATCTCCCGCACGTGTTGCATGTATACAACGGTAAGCTTCTCGATGTCGATGTCCCACGGGTCAAGCTTGTGTTCCTGCACCAGCTCGAGCAGAATTTGGAAAGGTTGATGAGCGATAGTTGTCATGCTTTCACCTCATGCCGCTAGCCCCGCTAGCTCCACTGAGAACAAGCGAGACACCCCGCCCTTGTCCATCGTGACACCGAACAAACGGTCGGCCACGGACATCATTGAATCGCGCAGTGTGACGAGGATGACTTGCGACTCGCGCGAGGATCGGCGGATGAGTTCCGCGACCCGATGGAGGTTCTGGTCGTCGAGGTGGGCGTCAATTTCATCGAGCACGTAGAGGGTGGTGGGTCGGAAGCGCTGGAGGGCGAAGATAAAAGCGAGCGCGGTTAGTGC
>CAYSRF010000092.1:0-1853 GCA_964433595.1 Hadarchaeota archaeon (SeqCode)
GCCAAAGCCCAGAGTAAAAATGAGCTTACTCCCTAACGACTTCAGCTGTCGCAAATCTTTGCCGCACCGCAGTGATGCGGACCTTTACCTCATCCCCGGGATTCGTGCTAGGTACGAAGACCACGAAGCCCTGAACGCGGGCGATTCCATCTCCGCTTTTGCCCTTTGACTCGATTTTCACGTTCTGGATGTCGCCAACGTTCACTGGCGCAGGTGGTCCTCTTCGCTCTCTAGGTCTATACACTCTTTTCAGCTCCTTTTTGTTGCAGGGTAAAGTCGGTGTTTATGTTCTTAAAGGTTCACGCACGGGCGAATTTTTTACCGATGCGCTACGGCTTCACGATCCTAACCGTAGCCAAGAGAAGGATAACCCCTAACAAGGCTTTCAAAAACACCTCGCTCGCGCCAACGACCATGGCCGCGCCCATATAAGCACCGATCATAGATGGCACCCCCATCGCAATGCAGGTATAAACGACGTGTGGGCTTACGTGCCCCATCCGCTTGTGCTTAAACGCCCCGACGCTGACCGCGGGTATGGAAACCGCTAGGCTCACGGTCCCCGCGCTCTTGATGCCCAAACCGAAAAGATAAATCAGCGGCGGAATCCGGAGTTCTCCGCCAGCAACACCCAGTGATCCACATACGATTCCGATTATCAGACCCAATACTGCACCAAAAATCAACATATCTAGAGGGTAACCAACGACTGGACCGCCAGTTGGCTCAAGCGCGAATGCACCGTGGATCATTTTCAATCCAAGCACGACGAGGAGGACACCAACCGCGTACTTTAAATATTTCTCCTTTACCTTGCCCGTGAGCGCGGCGCCTAAATACGCCCCGAAAATCGATCCGATGCTCATGGAAACAATCAATCCGATGGTTCCTAACTCGAAAACACCCATCATTAAGCGCTTAGCGAGCCCAACCGTGACAGTTAGAACCCCTATCAGCAGATTTGCCGCTGCGGCGATTGCCACCGGAAAACCGAGCAAGCAAATCAACACCGGAAGCCTGAATTCTCCGCCGCCGACCCCCAGCAAACCCGCAGCTATGCCAATGAAAAAACCAAAGGAGGACGCGATGAGAAGCTTCCTAAGAATAGGAGTCCGCGCGGTTGAACTAAAAGCTGTCATGGTGTTTCTTTTCATTACATCCCCTCGTCTAGATAGAAACCCTAAAACGCGATAGGTTAAAAATTCCCTGAAATTAAGTACATACACTTAACACAAGAGAAATTTGATCTCCTTTATCGTTTCTTGTTGACATTTAAGCAAGCTCGTTAAATAATGATAACGGCGTGCCGATGTTCTTCAAGCGGATCTTTGGCAGAAAAAAAGCTCCGAAGCCAATCCAACTAGAGAAGCTATCTCTCGATTCCCTCGAGGAACGAATAAACAAACTCAAGCAGGAAAAGCTCTCGGAGGCCCAATCCAAATTAAATGCCATGCTTGACCGGCTATCTGAAGAGCGGGGAGCACTTTTAAATGAATTGAAAAAACTCTCAGAGGCCGAACCCGCCGAGGAAGTTTATCCAGGGTTACGCAAGACGGCGCTCGAAGCCCGGAGGCTCCTCGCTGACAAGCTAACCCGTGCGGCCACCGATATCCAGCGGGGGGAATTCTCGACCAACGATCTCGTGACACTTGATGGCAAGCTGACGAAAATGGTGAACCTTACGACCGACGCGATCGCCACCCACAGCCGCTATGTCCAAGCATTGTTCGGGCCTCACTTTAACGCGATCGAGCTACGCCTGCGACGGTTGCATGGATTGATCAGGGAGGTTCATGTTCTCATCGAAGGAACCCTCGGAGAAATGCGCTCGCTGGACTTGATCTCCTCGAAAA
>CAYSRF010000093.1:0-1721 GCA_964433595.1 Hadarchaeota archaeon (SeqCode)
TTCAGCTCGCCGCCTAGCAAGCCCGTTCCAATCAGGATCAGGAAACCTGCGACGAAACCGTAAATCCCTTGTGTGCCCGGAAGCACCTCCAGCACGAAGAGCTTTGAGAACTTCTTTGGGTCCTCAGCCGACACGGCCGCTGCTGCAATTCCGGTCATCCCTACGCCAACCGCCGACAAAATTCCTGGAATCACCACTGCCAGCCCTGCCGCCAGCGCAACCCAGACCTCTTCACCTACCAGGCCACTCACCCCCTTTCACTTTGGTAAACGTCCTTTTAGCTTTAAAGGGAACGAACTTCTCCCCACCCGCCTCGTAGAACTTGCTGAAGAACTCCGCAAAGTGCAAACGCATGGTGTGGATGAATCCTCCGAGGGTATTGATGAATATGTTGAAGCAGTGCCCAGCGATGAAGATGAACGCGAATCCAATCAGCAACAAGCCAGCGTAAATCGCCGAAAGCGGCGTGAGTTCAGTCGGCATCATCCCTCCCCATGCGAACCCGATGATGAAATTTATCGAAAATGCTATCACTCCAGTCGCGATGCCGAGAGCCAGAAGTCTCGTGTAAGAGGTCACATCTGCGATCAGCCCAGTTATGCCATAAACAACATTGATCGGCCCTCCAATTTTTTCTCCTGCTCCCTTACCGATCAACACCGCACCAATCATGCCCATGCCCAACCCGAGGTAAAAGAGAATTCTAAACGCTACGACGATGGCTGCCGCAGGTACAAAGGGGTTAAACACCGTGAAAAGTTCTGTCTTTGGGAATACGTAATTTATTCCAAACTCGCGCAAGCCGATGCCCAAGATGCAGAAACTCAACCCGAAGAAACCGATCAAAATCAATACGCGTGAAACACGGCCGAATATTAAACTTTTCCAATCCCGTCTAAACAGATCCTTCAGTGCCCCCGCCAAGCCGAAAGCTATGAAGAGGTGAATGATGCCTATAAACACCACAAGTTTGAGCAGCGGTATTGGCCTCTGAATCGGGTCCACCCAGTAACCTCCTCCGAAACCAAACCATCCACCTATCAAAAAACCGATGATGACAGTGAATATCGCACACACGACCATCATCCGCCTGAGCTTTCGTGGAAACATTTTAGCGAACCAAAAACCTGATGCCATGAAAAGTCCGAGCGCGATGCCGTAGCCAGCGTCGGACAAAGCTATCGCAAAAAACATCGCGAAGGTGACGGTCATAAATGGCGTCGGATCAATCTCGTCGTACTTTGGCAACCCATACATGTTGGTAACGTACTCGAAATCCTCAACCACCTTAGGATTTTCCAACTCTACCGGAACGGCCTCGACCTCGGCCTTTTGAGGCGCGTAGGTGCGGAGGACATGGCGTCCGTTCGTGGCTACGCTGAGCAGAGGATCGAGCTCAGCCATCCGCTTCACCGGCACCCATCCCTCCATAACCACGGTTGCCTCGGTGTAGCCGAAGAGCCCGCCGCACTCAAGTCTCTCGCGTTGAATTTCGAGGAATTCCAAAAGTGTACTGACCTCTCGAGCTCTGATCTTCGCGAGCCCCTTCCTCTTCCCCTCTAACTCGGCCTGCTTTCCATCGAGCTCTTTCAACCGCTTCTCCAGCGTTCTGAGTGCCTTTTGTGGAGATTTAGGAATTGGGGGAATCTCCAAGAGTTCGACCTCATGTCTGTAGAGCACGGGTGAGAGCTTCTGCTGATCCCCGGTCCGACATGCCACGA